>DATDOP010000313.1:0-6758 GCA_035293185.1 Dehalococcoidia bacterium
CACCTGGCCCCGCTACGACCGCCTGCGCGGCATCCGCCGGCGCGGCGGGCCGATCTTCCTGCTCGGCCTGCCCGGCTCCGTCTCCAACGAGCACGCCTCCTTCGCCCTCGGCGTCGCCCGCCTCTCGCTCGACCTGATCAAGGACCTCGCGATGACCAAGCGCCGCGGCCGCGGCGCCGCCGCCGTCACCCTGGCCGACCGTCAGGTCTTCCAGCGCTTCATCGGCGAGGCTGAACTGCGCCTGCGCGCCACCCGTCTCATGACCTACGACGTGCACGAGCGCGCCTGGGAGGTGGTCTGCGAAGGCGTTGTGCCCGATGCGGCTCTCGAAGCCGAGATGCGCGCCTCAGCCGTCCTCTGCACCGAAGTCGCCGTGGATATCGCCACGCAGGCGTTCCGCTTTGCAGGCGGCGCGGCGCTGCACCTCGAGAACAAGCTGCAGATGTGCATGCGCGACGCCAACGCCGGCGCCCAGCACCTCGCGGTCTCTGACGTGGCCTACGAAAACCTGGGGCAGTTCTACCTCGATCACCCGGAAGCGAACGCCTACTACTAGCCCCTTAACCGTAGGGTCCCAGCATGCTGGGACAACGGTTACAGCGTTCCGCCGCTCACAGGTCTGAAGAGGCTGCAGCTACGGTTGCTTGAGCGCCCTGTACACCCGCTCAGCCGTCACCGGCAGCTCGAACAGCCGCGCACCGCAGGCGTCTGCCACCGCGTTCGCGATCGCCGCGGCCGTGGCGTTGTTCGCCAGCTCGCCGATCGCCTTCGCGTGGTACGGCCCCAGCCCGCCCGCCGATGGCACCAGGATCGTCTCCAGCTTCGGCACGTCGAGGATGTTCGGCAGCTTGTAATCGCCGAGGTGGCCGTTGGTCACACGGCCGTCTTCGGTGACCAGCTCCTCCGTGATCGCCAGCCCCAGGCCGGTGATGAAGCCGCCGTTGATCTGTCCCTGGTGGCCCAGCGGGTTGATCACCGTACCCACGTCGTGCGCCGTGATCACGCGCAGCACCTTCACCTGCCCCGTCTCCCGGTCGACGTTCACCTCCGCGACCTGGGCGCTGAAGTACATCACGTCCTCTGATTGCGCCGCGTCGTGCGCCACGGTCACGGTCAGCGGCAGGCCGGCGCCGTCGGCGAGCATCGCCTTGACCTGGTTGCAGGCCTTGAGCAGCGCCTGGCCCTCCGTATACGTGACGCGGCTGGCCCGCGGCCCCTCATCGAACGGCGTGCTGTCCGTGTCGCCGGGGCGCACGCTGACGCGGTCGAGCGGCACGTCCATCTCGCTCGCCACCATCTGCTGCTCGATCGTGTGCGTGCCGGTACCCACGTCGACGGTCGGGCTCAGCACCGCGAAGCTGCCGTCCGCCGCCGCGGTCAGCACCGCGCCCGCCGCGCCGCCGCCGATCTGGCGCCCGAAGATCGCCACGCCGCGCCCGTAGCCGGGGCCGCTGCCCGCCGGGTTGCGCTCGCACGCTGCCAGCGCCGCCTCCAGCACCTCTCGCGCCGTAATCGCCGTCATCTTCCGGCCCACGGCGTCCTCGTCGCCGATCGCGACCATGTTGCGCAAGCGAAACTCCGCCGGGTCGATGCCCAGCTCGCGCGCCAGGATGTCGGTGTGGCACTCCAGCGCGAAGGTGTACTGGTGCGCTCCCGGCGCGCGGAAGTAACCGCCGGGCGTCGTGTTCGTGTAGATCTGCAGAAACTCGAAGTCTGAGTTCGGGATGCGATAGCCGCCGCCCACGTAGTGCCACGTCGAGAGCGCCGCGTTGGGCTTCATCGCCCCGTAGGCGCCGCTGCCGTGTACCGTGCGCACCTTGCGCGCCACGAGCCGGCCGTCCTTCATCACGCCGGTCTTCACCGTGACGTGAGTGGGGTGCGTCGGGTTGCTCGCGGTCAGCTCCTCTGCGTAGCTCATGACGATCTTCACCGGACGCCCGGTCTCCCTGGCCAGCAGATAGGCGATTGGCACGTCGCGCGCGTCGCCCTTGCCCCCGAAATCGCCGCCCACAGCGACGACGTTGACCAGGATGCTCTCCTCCGCGATGCCCACGGCCTGCGACAGCTGGATGCGCACCCGGAACGGCGCCTTCGCCGAGCACCACACCTGCACGCGCCCTGACGAATCGATGTCCACGACGCTGGCGTACGGCTCCAGGTAGCCCTGGTGGCGGCTGGGCACGTAGAAGGTATGCTCCATGACCAGGTCGGCCTCGCGGAACCCCGCCTCCACGTCGCCCTTCGTCCACGCCAGCCGCGTCGAGCCGTTGTGCACGTCCGTGGCGTTGCGCTGCAGCGGGAAGCCCGCGTAGGCCGCCGCGTCTTCGTGGATCAGCGGCGCGTCGGGCTGCATCGCCGCCAGCGCGTCGAACACGGCCGGCAGCGGCTCGTATTCCACCTCGATCAGGCTCAGCGCCTCTTCCGCCGCCTCCCGCGTCAGTGCCGCCACCGCCGCGACGCGGTCGCCGGCGTAGCGCACCCTGTCCCAGCACAGCACCGGCAGGTCGCGCAGGATCTTGCCCTGGTAGTGCCCCGGAGCGTCCTTGCCGGTAATCACCGCCACCACGCCCGGCAGCCGCCGCGCCGCTGCAGCGTCGATCGACTTGATGATCGCGTGCGGGTGCGGGCTGCGCAGGACGAGGCCTACCAGCATGCCCGGCAGGTTGATGTCCGCGGCGTAATGCGTGCGCCCCGTGACCTTGTCCGGCCCTTCAATGCGCCCGACCGGCGCGCCGATCACGGCTGACCCTGGGTTCACCTCAAGCGTCCGGGTAGCTGGCGCTGACCACGATGATCGCGCAGGCGATCAGGCTATCGCCCACCGGCGACTTCAGCCCTCCCGCCTCCGCCTTCACCGTGACGACGCCGTGCGGCAGCTCAGCCTTCACCGCCTCGAGGTCGACGGCCGACGGGTCCGGCACACCGATCGTCACGTCCACCAGCATCTCGCCGCCGCGCTCGCGGATCTCCTGCAGCAGCGGCAGGCTGGAGTGACGGATCGCGTCGGACACGGCGCGTTTAGCCGCCTTCGTCGCGTCGTTGCCGTGTACGTCCAACCCCATCCCGAACTCGAGCACAACCGCTCGTGAGCTCATGGCGCGCCTCCTAGGCCCTCTCGATGATCACCAGCGGGATCTCGCGCTTCGTCCGCGTCTGGAACACGTCATAGTTGGGGTAAATGCCGGACATGATCTTCCAGAGGCGCGCCTTCTCCTCACCCGTGGCTGTGCTGGCGCGAGCCCTGAACTTCTCAGCTTTGACCTGTACGTCGATCTCCGGTTGGGCCACAAGATTGAGGTACCACTGCGGATGTTTCGGCGAGCCGCCCCACGAACCGACGATCATGTAGCAGTCGCCGTCCGTGCCGTAAATCAGCGGCGTCGTGTAGGCCTTGCCGGATTTGCGGCCCGTGGTGGTCAGCAGCAGCGTGGGGACGCCGTTCCACATGTGCCCATCGGCGCCGTCCGAAGCCTGGTAGCGGCGTACGTGCTCCTGCTGCCAGCCTGGCTCTCCCGGCCTGATCGCCGGTCGTTCGCTCATTGGTGCTTCCTGTCTAGCCGGCTATCGAGCCGTAGATGATCGAGCGCAGCTCCTTGCGGATCGGGTACGTCGACGAAGGGCGCACCTGGGTCATGAACACGACTGCCAGGTCCTCCGCCGGCGTGATCCAGAACGCCGTCGAAGCCGCGCCGCCCCAGTAGTACTCTCCCGGCACGCTCAGCCCGCCGAGGACCGTCGCGTCCAGCACCCGCGCGAAGCCGAGACCGAAGCCCACGCCCTCGCGGCTCGTCTCGCCCGCCGGGCCGTTGCTCATCTGCGACAGGTCGCGGCCGCCCGGCAGGTGGTTCAGCGCCATGAATTCCAGCGTCCGCGGCCCAATGACACGCCGGCCCTCCAGCTCGCCGCCGTTGGCCAGCATCTTGCAGAAGCGCATGTAGTCGGACGCCGTCGACACCATGCCCCCAGCGCCCGAGAGGTACGTCCTCGGCTTCGTGTAGCGGCTCGACTCGTCCGGCCGGTCCTCGGCCACGAGCAGCGGTTCACCCGCCTTCCCGGGCCGGTAGCAGGCCGCGAACCGTTCGACGTCATCCGCCGGTACGTAAAACCCGGTATCGACCATGCCCAGCGGCCCCAGGACCTGCTGGCCCAGGAAGTCGTCGAGGTTCTGGCCGCTCAGCACCTCGCACAGGTGACCGATGACGTCGGTCGAGATGCCGTAGTTGAACTGCGTGCCGGGGTCGCACTTCAACGGCAGGCTGCCCAGCTTCTCGACCATCTCGGCCAGCGTGCCGTTCGATTCCGAAGTCAGCAGTCCGAGACGCGTGTAGGCCTCGCCGAGGACGCTGTCCGTCTTGCTCACCAGCCCCGACGTATGCCGCAGCAGGTCCGCAATCGTCATCTCCCGCGACGGCTCGCGCAGGCGCGGCGCATCCGCGGTCCCACCCGCCAGCACCTTCAGCCCGGCGAACCGCGGTATGTACTTCGAAACCGGATCGTCGATCTGGAACAGCCCCTCCTCGTACAGCGTCATCAGCCCGACGCTGACGATCGGCTTGGTCATCGAGTAGATGCGGAAGATCGTGTCGCGCTCCACCGGCTTGCCGGCTTCCCGGTCGCTTTGGCCGTAGGTCTCGAAGTGCACCACCTTGCCGCGGCGCTGCACCATCGAGATCGCGCCCGGGAACTTGCCGGCGTCGACGTAGCCCTGCACGTGGCGCTTGAGCTTCGCCATGCCCTCCGAAGTCAGCCCGACGTCTTCCGGCGCCGCCTCGATTTGCTGCACGCTGCCCGCTGTTCGCACCATCGCCCCGACCTCCTGCTGATTTGTCCCCGGCGAGTCTAGATCAGACGGGGTGCGACTGGAACAGAGGGAACAGAAGGAACCAGGGGAAGACGGGGAACATCTCGCGATGCGTTGAACGAGCCGCGAAGGGTTCCCCGTGTTCCTTCTTGTTCCCTCTGTTCCCTCTCGCCCGGCATACTGAGTGGCCATGGCGCTGCTATCCGGCATCCGTGTCCTCGACCTCACCACGCCGCGCGGCGAGCTAGCCGGCCGCATGCTCGCCGACCTCGGCGCCGAGGTGCTGAAGCTCGAACCGCCCGGCGGCGTCCGCACCCGATTCCGCGCGCCCTTCGACGAGCGCCCCGGCCATGACCGGCGGTCGCTCTACTGGGCGGCGGTCGGCCTCGGCAAACGCAGCGCCGTGCTCGACCTCAACGACGACAGCGGCCGCGAAGTCGTCCGCGGTCTCGCCCAACGCGCCGACATCCTGCTCGAGTCCTTCGACCCCGGCGCCACGTCAGCGCTCGGCCTCGGCTACGAGACGCTGCGTCACCTCAACCCGCGCCTGATCTACGTCTCGATCACGCCCTACGGCCAAGAAGGCCCGAAGTCGCGCTGGCCCGCCACCGACCTCACCCTCGAGGCCGCCGGCGGGCGCGTTTCGCTGCAGGGCGACCCCGACCGGCCGCCCCTGCCCGTCGGCTACCCGCAGGCCTCCTTTCACGCCGCCGGCCGCGCTGCCGCCGACGCGATCATCGCCCTCAACGAGCGCGAGCTTTCGGGCCGCGGCCAGCACCTCGACACCTCGATGCAGGAGAGCATCGTCGTCACGCTGATGAACGGTCCCGGCTACCCGGCCAACGTCGGCTCCGACCCGCCCGGCTCCGCCAACGACCGCGCAGGCGTCCCGCCCCGCCGCGGCGCGCCCTTCCAGGGCGTCAGCCCCTGCGCCGACGGCTACGTGCTGGTCACGATGACCGCGAAGCCGCAGATGCTCGCCGCCGTCACGCAGAGCGTCGTTCCCGCCCTGCAAGCCGAAGGCCTCGCGCCCGAGCTCGTCGGCGCGACCGACTGGCCGGCCTGGGAGCAGGCCCGCCGCGACGACTGCCTCACCGAAGCCCAGACCGAAGCCGCCGCCGAGGCCATCCGCGCCTTTTTCAAATCGCGCACCAAGCTGGAGCTGATGCGTTGGGCCTGGCAGGCAGACGTGCACCTCGGCCCCGTAAACAACACGAAAGACCTGCTGGAGAACCCGCACTTCGCCGAGCGCGGCTTCTGGCAGGACGTTGAGGGCACCACTCACCCCGGCCTCTCGATTCGCTCCTCGCGACTGGCGCTCACGCTGGGCCGTCCCGCCCCGGCCCTGGGTGCTGACCAGCACGTTGTCGACGAGTGGCTGAAGTCGCCACCCTCCGCGGTCAACGCGCCGGCGTCGGCCGATCGGCTCGGCGAGGCGTTTGCCGGCCTCAAGGTCCTCGACTTCAGCTGGGTTGCCGTCGGGCCGATCACCGCCAAAGCGCTCGCCGACCACGGCGCCACCGTCGTCCACGTCGAGTCGTCCACGCGCGTCGACTACCTGCGCACGCTGGTCCCCTTCAAGGACGGCGAGGCCGGCATCAACCGATCGCACTACTTCAACAACCAGAACACCTCGAAGCTCGGCCTCGCCCTCAACTTGCAGACCGCCGGCGGCAAGGAGCTGGCACGCAGGCTGGCGGGCTGGGCAGACGTCATCGTCGAGAACTTCACGCCCGGCACCATGAAGCGCCTCGGCCTGGACTACGAGACGCTGAGCAAGGATCGCCCGGACTTGATCATGATCAGCACCTGCCTGCTCGGTCAGACCGGCCCCTGGGCATCCTTCGCCGGCTACGGGCCGCACGGCGCCGCGATCAGCGGCCTGCACCACCTCACCGGCTGGCCCGGCCGTCCGCCCGTCGGCCCCAACGGCCCTTACACGGACGTCATCGCGCCC
>DATDOP010000314.1:0-4551 GCA_035293185.1 Dehalococcoidia bacterium
AATAGGCGGGGGACTGTGGGAAACGCCCTGAAGCTATGCCCCTGCGGGCATAAAATCAAGAGTCTGGGCGAAATTTTGTGCTCGGATCCTCAGGCCGTGACGCTAGCGCAGCCGTAGCTCCACAGAGCCGATGTGGTCGAAGTCCGCACGGATGTGCCCGCCAGGCTTCGCGTCCACCGCCGCCACCAGCGATCCCGGCATGATCACCTGTCCCGCCTGCAGGTAGTGGCCGTAAGGCGCCAGCGTGTTCGCCAGCCAGGCCACAGCCTCAGCCGGGTTGCCGATCACCGCCGCTGACGTTGCTGTGTTCACCAGCTCGCCGTTGACGTAGTAGTTCATGCCGATCAGCTTGATGTCGAAGCCGGCGATCGGCGTGCGCTGCTTCCCCAGCACGAAGCGCCCGCACGATGCGTTGTCCGCAATCGTGTCGCAGAGCTTGATCTTCCAGTCCTTGACCCGGCTGTCGATCACCTCCAGCGACGGGATCAGGTACTCCGTAGCCGCGATGACCTGCTCCGCTGTGACGCCGGGGCCTTTGACGTCGGCCTTGAGCTGAAACGCCACCTCCGGCTCCACCCGCGGCCAGATCATCTCCGCGCAGTCGATGTCGGTGCCTTCGTCCATGCGCATGTTGTCCAGCAGGTGCCCGAAGTCCGGCTGGTCGACGTTGAGCATCTGCTGCATCGCCTTGCTGGTCAGGCCCACCTTCCAGCCGGCGATCTGCCCGCCGTGCGCCTCCATGCGCTCCCGAATGCCCTCCAGCTGCACGGCGTAGGCGTCCGCCATGTCCATCTCCGGGTGCAGCTCGGTCAGCGGCGCAATCGGCTCCCTCGTGTGCTCCGCGCGATGCAGCGCGTGCGCCAACTCCTTCACCTGCTCGGTTGTCAGTGACACGTGAGAATACCTCGTGTCCTTTGCGCTAACGCATGCGTCCGTTGACGAGTCTTTAGCGGCGGCTGGGGGGTGTCCCCTATGTTCAATATCAACTCGACACTCAGTGCCACTTCTCTAACCTCGTCCTAACTTCAAAGGGCTCTTGCAACAGACTGTCTCATGCGTCCCTTTAGCGCGGGTCTGGCGAGTCCCCCAGCTTCAACACCTAAGCCTGCTTCTTCTTGCTCAGCTCGATCGCGATCTCGATCAGCGTGTCTTCCTGCCCGCCTACCAGCTTGCGTCGCCCGCACTCCAGCAGCAGCTCCCGCGGGTCCACGTCGAAGCGCTTCGCGGCGCGCTCCGCGTGCAGCAGGAAGCTCGAGTACACACCGGCGTAACCCAGCGTCAGCGCCGGCCCGTCGATCGTCTGCGGCCGCGGCATGATCGGGCGCACGGCCTTCTCAGTCGCGTCGACCAGCTTGAACCAGTCGACGCCGCCAATGTCGTACCCCTCCCGGTTGAACACGGCCGCGATGATCTCCAGCGGCGCGTTGCCCGCCCCCGCGCCCAGCCCCGCGCAGCAACCGTCCACGTAGGTAGCGCCCTCCTGCACCGCTGCCAGGCTGTTCGCAACCGCGGAGCTGAGGTTGTTATGCGCGTGCACTCCCACCGGTACGTCGAGTCCCTCGACCAGCGCGCGTACCCGTGCGCGGAAGCCGTCCGGCGTCAGCGCGCCCGCGGAGTCTGTGACGTAGACGCAGTCGGCGCCGTAGCTCTCCATCAGGCGCGCCTGCTTCAGCAGCTCCTCCGGCGGGATCATGTGCGCCATCATCAGGAACCCTATCGTCTCCATGCCCATCTCTTTGGCCAGGCCGATGTGCTGCTGGGCGATGTCGGCCTCGGTGCAGTGCGTCGCGATGCGCGCAACCTTCACGCCGTAGCTCGCCGCGACCCTCAGGTCCTCGCGCGTGCCGATCCCCGGCAGCAACAACACGGCCAGCTGCGACTTCGTCACGGTCTCCGCCGCGACCTTGATCAGGTCCATCTCCGGCTCTTTCGAGAAGCCGTAGTTGATCGAGCTGCCGCCCAGCCCGTCGCCGTGCGAGATCTCGATTGTCCCAATGCCCGCCTCGTCCAGCGCCGCGACGATGTTGCGCACCATTTCGGACGTGAACTGGTGCGACATCGCGTGGCTGCCGTCCCGCAACGTGGAGTCAATCAGACGGACCGCGTTAGCCAAGACCGTGGCTCCGGGCAAAGCGGCAAATAGGCAGACGGGCAAAGGTGCTATTGGGTCTCATAATCCACAGCATCCTCCCTGACAGCATAGGTCTTGCCGCCGTCCAGCGACTTCATACGCGCCGTGATCAGCTTCTGTGCCTCCGTACACAGGCCGATCAACTTCTCGCCTGCTTCAGACGACACGTAACCGGTGCGGATCAGAAGGTCGAGCCATGACTCGGTCTCAAATGCTGATCCCCTGGCTATCGAGAGGTGGTTCCTGTACGCAGCCTGGGAGTATCTTCCGTACCCTTCAGCAATGTTTGCCGCAATCGATGTCCCGGAACGCAGGAGTTGGTTCCCGATGACGTCTGCGGCTCTGTCCCGGGGCAGGTCGCGTATCGTCGTAGCGAGGTTCGTGGCAAGCTCCTGAGCCTTCTGCCATAAGACCGAGCGGCGGAAGTCCGAGCCGATAGCGCTTTTCCCGTTCACCTGCATTCGTGCGCCTTTGCCTATTTGCCGCTTTGCCCGTTTGCCCGCATCTCCAGCAGATGCTTCGCATACTCCTGCCCCACGCGTATCGCCGCCGCCGTCTCGATGTCCAGGTTCCCCGCATACGTCGGCAGATAAGCACCCGCGCCCTCGACCTCGATGAACACCGTGATCCGCCCTTCGTCGAACACGGGCTCGGTCTTCAGGCGGTAGCCGGGGACGTACTGCTGCACACCCGCGACCGCTTCTTCAATCGACGCAATGATCGCCTCTCGATCGACGCTGCCCACCGCGGCATAGATCGTGTTTTTCATCATGATCGGCGGGTCGGCCGGGTTGAGCACGATGATCGCCTTGCCCTTCGCCGCGCCCCCGACTTCGACCAGCGTGCGCGCCGTCGTCACCGTGAACTCATCGATGTTCTGGCGCGTCCCCGGCCCGGCGCTCTTGCTCGCCACCGTCGAGACGATTTCGCCGTAGGACACGTCCGTCACCCGGCTGATCGCGTGCATGATCGGCGAGGTCGCCTGCGCGCCGCACGTCCCCAGGTTCACGTTGGGCAGGTCGAGCACGTCGCCAATGTTTACATAAGGCACAACGATCGGTCCGACGGCCGCCGGCGTCAGGTCGATCGCGATCTTGCCCAGCCGCTCGTAGACCGGCGCGTTGGCCTTGTGTACCGCGGCGCTCGTCGCCTCGAAGACGATGTCGATGCCGTCGTGCAGCTTCAGGAACCCGTCCGTGCCCTCGTCCGTCGTCGCGATGCCGTGGCGTTTGGCGATCGCCAGCCCATCAGACGCGGGGTCGATGCCGACCATCAGCTCGACCTCGAGGTAGGGGTCATGACGCAGCTTGAACATCAGGTCCGTCCCGATGTTCCCGGACCCAACGATCGCGCACTTGATCTTGGCCATGGCCCCAGCTCACCTTCCCGATCTGCAGAGCAGCGTAATCGTAATGGCGGCTCCATAAGCGGTCAAACGCCACCGCCCTCAAAGCACCCATCAGACCCTTGGCGCTACGCCGCCCCACCCGAAAGTGTAGCTGCATGCCTTTGGGCTTGCGCATCCGCAAGCTGAAGCCCCGGCCATTGCTGGTCCCCCCAGCGCCAGCTACGAAAACACCTCACCCTCAGACCCGAAACACCATCGCAAACAATCAGGCGTCTCGACTGGGCTGGCGGCGATACCAGTAGTCGTACACCGCCGTGAAGCCGAGCTTTGCGTAAACCCGCAGCGCCGCCGCGTTGTCGTCCAGGACGGAGAGCCACGCCCGCTCGGCGCCGTGCAGCCGCCCGACTCGCATCAGCTCCGACGTCAGCGCCGTGCCGATCCCCTGGTCCCGGCGCGCCTCGGCGGTGCAGAGGTCGAACAGCCCCGCGTAGTCGTCCTCGACCATGATCAACCCGCAGGCGACCGCTTCGTCCCCCTGCCAGGCGATCAGGCTGAACCCCGGCAGCGTGCTCTCGAACAAGCGCTCGTACTCGGCCCGTTTGCGCTCCGGCGCCAGCCCGCGCAGCTCGGCCGCGACATCCAGCCACCGGCTGAGTTGCGGCCGCTCGAAGCGCAGGTCGTCGCGTGTCGCCGGCGGGACGTCTCCCAGCGACGCCGACAGGCACAGCGAGCGCTCGAAGCGCTCGTAACCCCGCGCCGCCAGCGCCTCGTCCAGCCCGGGCGGCTTGGAAAATGGCGTCAGACGGAAGGTCACCGGCAGTCCTCGCTCGGCGTAGACACGCTCGCAGTGCTCGATCTTCGCGTCCAGCGGCAACGAAGACCCGTACGCGGCGATGACAGAGCTGGCGCGTTTGACGTCGTGGCGCGCCACCCGCAACAGCCAGCCGTCGTACTGCAGCTGCTGCGCCGGCTGCGTCGCGTTGAGCAGCAGGTCTTCGATTCGCCGCGCTTCGGCGGGGTCTACGATCATGCGCCGATGTTAGCCGGTTGCCGGTGCGTTAAGATTGCCTCG
>DATDOP010000315.1:0-17950 GCA_035293185.1 Dehalococcoidia bacterium
GCGAAGTCGGGCAGCGCCTCGACGTTCGCGTAATCCCAACCCACCGTGTGCGCCATCACGTCTTTGACATCCCAGTGGCCGACAAGCGCCACGTCACGCAGCTCAGACGGAACCGACTGCGCAACTTCGATCAACGCCGCCCGCGTCTCGTTGAAGTCAACGATCAGTGCGTCGAGATCCCTGCGCGTCTGGGTGTTGAAGGATATCATTTCTTCTGTCCGGCGGCAGCCCATGCTGGCGTGCTAACCGCTTAGTCGGCCCAGTTCGACTCGTGCCAGAACAGCACGCGCCGCTCGATGGCCGCCGTGACCAGGAAGAGCGCGACGCCGAGGATCGCGAGCATGAACACCCCCGCGAAGGCAGTCGCCATGTCCAGGTTGTTATTCGCGATGTAGATCACGCTGCCCAGCCCGCGATCGCCGCTGAACCACTCGGCCACCACCGCGCCGATCACGCTCAGGGGCACCGAAAAACGAAACGCCGCGAACAGGTAGGGCAGCGCCGAGGGCAAACGCAGGCGCAGGAAAACCTCGGCGCGGCTGGCAGATAGCGACTCCAGCAGCGCCAGCGAGCCGGCGTTGATCGAGCGGAAGCCGATCAGCGCGTTGACCATGATCGGGAAGAAGACGATCAGCGCGGCGATGAACACCTTGGGCATCAGCCCGAAGCCAAACCAGATCGTCAGCAGCGGCGCGATCGCGACAATCGGTGTGACTTTGATCAGGATCGCCAGCGGGAAGATCGCCCGTTCGAGGACGCGCGCCTGCGACATCAGCGACGCGAGCACAATTGCCACGCCGGCGCCCAGAACAAAGCCGAGCAGCGCGCCTTCCAGCGTCTTCAGTCCCTCCTGGGTGAAGAACCAGGCGTCTTCGTACAGGCGCTCCGCCACCCGGTGCGGCGCCGGCACCAGGTACGGCTTCACGTTCTTGATCTCGATCCAGGCTTCCCAGGCTCCCAGCATCGCGCCCAGGCCGGCGACCGCCGGGATGACCTGCGCCGCCAGCTCTCGCAGCCCCGATCCGAGGCGCGAGGGACGCGGGCCACGCGATGGCTCGCCCGCCCGGTCGAGCTCCTGCAGCCCACCACGCGCACCTTCGAGACTCATACGAGGGCATGCTCCCGCAGCAGGCCACGCAGCCGCCGCGTGTAGTCGATGAACTGCTGTGTCTCCTCCGCGGCCTCGTCGCGCGGCCGCGGCAGGTCAATCTCCAGCGACGCCGCGATGCGCCCGGGCTGCGGCGACATGACGATCACGCGATCTGAGAGCAGCACGGCCTCGGAGATGCTGTGCGTCACAAAGACCACGGTGCAGTCCGGGTCGGCGGCTTCGGAGCGCCAGACGCGCAGCAACTCGAAGCGCATGGCCGAGCGCGTGATCTCGTCCAGCGCGCCAAACGGCTCGTCCATCAGCAGCACGGACGGTGACGTGACGAACGAGCGCGCAATCGCGACGCGTTGCTGCATGCCGCCGGACAGCTGATGCGGGTAGTAGCGTCGGAAGTTCTCCAGCCCCACCAGCTCTACAACGCGCTCCGGGTCCTTGCCGGTGTGCTTTCGGCGGTTGACCTGCAGCGGCAGGCGCACGTTCTCAATGACGTTGCGCCAGGGCAGCAGCGACGGGTCCTGAAACACGAAGCCGATCTGCTTCTCGCGCTGCGCTTCCTGCGGCGCGCGGCCATCGATTAGCACGCGGCCAGACGTTGGCGACTGCAGGCCGCCGACGATGCGCAGCAGCGTCGTCTTGCCGCAGCCGCTGGGACCGATGATCGAAACGAACTCGCCCCGGCCGATCGAGAGGTCAATGCCCGCGAGGGCGCGCAGCGAGCGCTGCGTGTCTTCGTAGACCATATCTACGCCCTGGATGACGATGTGCGCGTCGTTGCTCAAACTCGATTCGCCCCGATAATCTGTAAGCCCGGTCTATTCTAGAGCACACCTGCCGCGCTCAACCCGCCCGTCGCTGAGAAAGGAACACCACGTTGGCACGAAGCATCGGCATGATCGGCGGCACGGGGCCGGAGGGTAAAGGTCTCGCGGCGCGGTTCGCGCGCGCAGGGCTCGCGGTGATTGTCGGCTCGCGGTCGGCGGAACGGGGCGCTGAGGCGGCTGAGGAGGTGCGCAACCAGGCGGGCGGCAACGTCCGCGGCGCCACCAACGCCGAGGCGGCGCAGGCGGACCTGGTCATGGTCACGCTGCCCTACTTGGGCCAGGCCGAGACGCTGGCGGGACTGCGCGAGCGGATTGGCAACCGCATCGTCGTCTCCACGGTCGTTCCGATGCAGTTCGCGGCAGGCAAGGTGACGATGCTCGACCTCGAAGACGGCTCGGCGGCGCAGGAAGCGCAACGTGTCTTGCCGGAGGCGCGCGTCGTGGGGGCGTTTCAGAACCTGGCGGCGCGCAAACTGTTCGACGTGGACCACGAGCTGGACAGCGACGTCATCGTCTGCAGCGACGACAAAGAGGCGCTGCGCGAGGTGATCTGGCTAGCGGAGCAGATCCCGGGGCTGCGCGGCGTCAACGGCGGCCCGCTGGCCTGCAGCCGCTACGTCGAAGGCATCACGGCGCTGCTCGTGCACGTCAACCGCAACTACAAGACGGAATCGCACGTCAAGATCGTCGGGGTCTAGGAAAAGGGAACAAGGGGAACAGGAGGAACCAATGGAACAGTTCGCGCGGCGCTTCGCCACCGGGAAGTGTTCCGGTTGTTCCGTTGTTCCTCTTGTTCCCGGCGGGCGTAGGGAGGTCGATTCATGACCGTAACCATCCAGGGCATCGAAGGCATCCCCGAGATCCAGTCCGGCGACGACCTCGGCCGGATCATCGCCGAGGCCGCTCGAGCGCAGGGCGTCACCCTGCAAAACGATGACGTGCTCGTCGTCACTCAGAAGGCCGTCTCGAAGTCTGAGGGGCGCTTCGTCAACCTCGACGACGTCGAGCCGTCGGCGCTGGCGATCGAGATCGCGACGCCGTGGGAAAAGGACCCGCGTCACGTCGAGGTCGTCCTCCGGGAGAGCAAACGCATCGTCAAGATGGACCGCGGCGTGATCATCGTTGAGACGCGGCACGGGCTGGTCTGCGCCAACGCCGGCGTCGACGCCTCCAACGTGCCCGGCGGCCAGCTCATGCTTTTGCCCATCGACCCGGACGCCTCGGCGCGCCTCATCCGCGAGTCGCTGCGCCGGCAGACCGGCGCAGATGTGGCGGTGATCGTCTCCGACACCTTCGGCCGGCCCTGGCGCGCGGGCTACACCGAGGTGGCGATTGGCGTGGCGGGAATGCTGCCGATAATCGATTACGTCGGCAGAATCGACACCCACGGCCGCGAGTTAAAGGCGACGTGGATCTGCGTGGCGGATGAGCTGGCTTCCTCGGCGGAGCTGGTGACGGGTAAGGTAAATCGCGTCCCCGTGGCGCTGATCCGGGGCTACCCGGTGCCGCGGGGCGAGGGTTCGGCGAAGGAAATCGTCAGGGCCGCAGAGCTCGATTTGTTTCGTTGAGAGACTTCTGCAACTTCATCACCGGGTTGAGAAAGTGTATAATTCCTTAACGTTTACGCAACCGGCAGGGACGCCGGCCATTCAAGAGCAGTAGCTGCTTAACTAAGAAGAAAAGTGTCAACCGCCCTTCGCGCACTGCCATTCCCACGATCCAGGATCTTGCAGGAGATCCTGTTCATGGCCCTGGGCTACCTGGTTTACTCACAGGTACGCGGCCTGGCGGGTCATCGCGTCTCGGACGCATTCATCAACGCCTACAACCTGATCGACATCGAACGCGACCTGGGCATTTTCAAGGAACTGACGCTGCAGCAGTGGGTGCTGGCCAGCGACACCATGGTCGACGTGTTCAACCTGATTTACTTCTACGGCTTCTTCCCATTGGTCATACCGACAGCGACGTTCCTCTTCTTGAGACGCCCCGATATCTACCGGCTGGCGCGCAACGCCTTCCTGATCTCGGGCAGCATCGCGGTCTGCTTCTTCCTGACGCTGCCCACGGCGCCGCCAAGGCTCGTCGGCATGGGCTTCATCGACACGCTGAACCAGAGCATGACGCCCACCTACAGCAGCATTCCCGGCGTCAACCACTACGCCGCGCTGCCCAGCATGCACGTCGGCTGGACGTTCCTGCTGGCGGTGGCGCTGTTCCTGGCGTTCAAGGACTGGCGCTTCCGGCCCGTCTTCTTCGCCATCCCGCTGATGATGTTCAGCGCCACGGTGGTCACGGGCAACCACTACTTCCTGGACGGCGTCCTGGGGCTGGTCGTGGCGGTGGCCGCACTGCGGATCGCGTTATACGTGCAGAAGCGGTTTCAGGATGGCCCGGCGCCGCTGGTTCAGGCGCCCAGCTCTTCGTAGTAAGCCAGCAGCGACTTAGCGATCTCCGGCCAGTCGAAGGACCGGGCGCGATCCTGCGCCGCATCGGCCAGGCTCGCGGCCAGCGACCTGCTGTCCAGCAGGCGCAACACCGCGTGCGCCATCAGGCGTGGCTCCTTCGGCGGGACGATGAGGCCGGTGACGCCGTCCTCACCCAGCGTGTTCGAGCCGTTGATCGACGTGGCGACCGCGGGCGCGTGCGAGGCCATCGCCTCCAGCAGCGTGATACCGAAGCTCTCGTTCACCGTCGAAGGCGAGCAGAAGACGTCGGCGCGCTGGTAATAGCCGGCCAGGCAATCCGGCGGGACGTATCCCTCGAAGTGCACGTCCTCCAGCTCCATCTTCGCCGCCAGCTGCTGGTATTCTTTCTTGAGCCCACCTTCGCCGACGATCACCAGCCGTGACTCCGGCACGCGGTCTTTGACCAGCTTGTACGACTGCAGCAGGTAAGGGATGCCCTTCCGCGCCTCGATGCGTCCCACGAAGAGCAGCGTTGGGCGGTCGTCGGCGAACTCCTTCGGCGGCGGCACCGGACAGGCGAAGCGGTTGAAGTCCACGCCGTTGGGAATCAGCCGGTAATCGGCCTTGATGTAGCGGCCGATCGTGTGGCGCGCCGCCTCAGAGACCACGACGCGCCCGTCCAGCCAGTTGTTCCAGTGTTTCACCAGCGGCCAGAACGCGATGTAGGGCACGTGCGGCCCTTCGCGCCAGGTGTGGAATGTACCGACCTTCACGCCCTCGCCGTAACGCAAGAATGACGCGCCGATGAAGCCGAGGAAGGGCTCGTGCATGTGGATCACGTCGAACTGACGCGTCTTAAGCAGTTCTTTAACTGAGCCGTGGACCCACGGGTTGAGGTTTACGCGTGCCGAATCCCCGGGCGAGAGGAACGTGATGCTATTGCCCACGTGATGCGTGTAGCCGTTCTGGGGCAGCGGACCGTTGCCGCTGGGTCCGGATACCAGAATCTCGTGGCCCAAACGCTCGAACTGGTGGGCCAGGTCAAACACATGGCTTGTGACACCACCCGGGTGGGTCAGGTCATACGGGCTTACCAGCAAGATTCGCAAAAAGGGCGAGTTCGCTTTCGTCTCTACCGGGCGATGATCTCAGGAGCCCTTGGCCCGCCCCATTTTGCATAGACCCGCCACAGAGAACAAGGGTGTAACGAAGTTTCTCCCCGCCTCGTTAAAAAGTCGCATGGTAAACTCCTGAGGCAACGTATGGATAACGACTACGCGCTCAACCTGGACGACATCCTGCGCACGATCGAGACCGCCGAGGTCGTCCGGATCCGCTTTCAGCTCCTCGATAAACGCCTGGTCATCGACAACCGCTACAACGAGGTCGAGGGCCCGCTGGTCAAGCTCGTGAACCGTGCCGGATCGTCGGAGGAGACGTTTCGCAACCTCAAGCGGCTGCGGCCGCGTTTCCCTCTGCCGGAAAAGATGACCGCCATCTACTGGCCGAAGTACGTCAACACCCTCTGCTCCACCGGCGTCTGGTCCGCCATCGTCGACCGCGTCAGCCGCACCGGCTTCACCGACTGCCTGCAACAGTGCGACGACGTCCTGCAGGAGCTGCTGCAGCTGGAGCGCCGCGAAATCCGCAACGCGATCTCCGGCGAGGGCTTCCAGACCGTCTGGCAACGCACCGCCACCTGACGGCCCCGTGAGCGACGGAGCCGCCCACCGTGTCGCGCGGCTGATGCGCGAGGCCCTCGAAGACCTGCCCCGGCAATACGCAGACCAGCTCGTCAACGTCGAGTTCATGCTCCGTCGCGCGCCTTCGCCACGCGACAGGCGGCGGCTGGGGCTGGGCAACTCCACCCTCTACGGCCTCTACGAAGGCATCCCCCTGACCCAGCGCGGCTCCGGCTACGACCGCGTACTGCCGGACCGCGTCACGCTCTACTGGGGCACGCTGGTGCGCGAATTCCCGGAGGAGGACGACCTGGCCCGCGAGGTGCGCAAGACGCTCTACCACGAAATTGCGCACTACTTCGGCATCGACGAGGAAGGGCTGGAGCAGACCTCGGTCAGGTAGACCCGGCCGATTCCATTTCTGCGGACGGTTCCCAGAGTCGCAGGCGCAACGTGAATACCAGGATCGCGAAAAGGATGCCGCCACCCATGATCGGCGTGCCGATCTGCTTCAGCGCCGTCACCTCCGCGATCAGCCCAACTGCAAACGCAATCAGGCCGCCGTTGACCGCCGCGACGATGATCGTGTCTGCCTGCGGCAGGATCGAATTGCGGTCACGCGTCGCCAGGTAGATCAGGGCCAGCACCGCATTCGTGATCACGCCGATGAACATCATGTGGTCGAGGCCAAGCAGCAGATTCTCGGGCACCAGGTCGAAGTCGCCTTCGTACTTCACGACCAGGTAGACGAAGAAGATGATGTTGACCAGCAGGAAGCTGACGCTGAACGCTGCGAAGCGCCCGGTGGGCGAAGAGCCGGTCACCGCCTTTCGCAGGTCAGGCCCCAGGCGGGTCAGCAGAATGACGATACCGGCGATCTCGAACGGCAGGCTGAGGCCGATCAGCGGTGTCGCGTCCAGCAGGATCCCCAGCGCAACCAGGATTCCGCCGACAAACGGGAAGCCAATCTGATACGTACCGAGGCGGCCTGCGGGTGGCAGACCGCGCAGGCCTCTCAGGCCAAGCTCTGCCAGTGACATACCAACCGGGATCAGGAAGCCGATGACCATCGTGGCAGGGTGGGCGTCTTCGCCCTCGTCCGGCAGAAACTGATCGCCGGTCGCCAGCTGCAGCCCGAGCAGGATCCCGAACAAGGCGCCCGTGACGGAGGTGGCTGCGGCGGCCAGGAAGCCAACGTGCGGCACCGTGAGCACCACGTACCTGGCGCGAGCGACGATCCAGACGAGGAACAGCAGCAGCACCACGCCGACAGCCGTACCCATGATCGGCCGGAACATACCGGTCGTGCTCCAGAAAGCAGCCACGTAGATGACGATCAGCACAGGCGCCAGGTAGGCGATGAGCCGAGGCAGGCCGGCGTGCCAGGACGGGCCGGCCGCGCCCTGGAAGAGCCACATGCCGCCGGCGATGGCGCAGAGCGTAATCCAACCCAACGTGCCGGAATGGACGTGGGCCAACAGCTCCTTGACCTCGAAGTCAACGAGGTCGGTGCCGTTGAGGATGCCGATTACCACGGTGAAGATGAATATCCCCAGGGCTATCTGCAGGAGCATCCGGATCTCGCGGGAGAGATTGAGGTTGCCTGCATCCGTGCTCATGCTGAGATACCTCCGGCTCTACGCCTTCGAGTCCAACCCTCTCGCGAGGGCCATGCCTCTGCCAGCCAGACCGAATCATAGCCAGAGCCTCGGCAGCTCGCCAGCATCCCGCGGTGGTAGAATGCCGCCAGGCTGCATTGAAAGCCCGGGCTGACTCCCGGAACCCCTCATGAGCACGCTCGAATCCCGACAGTCCACCGCTCAGGCCAGACGCCTTCAGCTTCTGCTTCTGCTGATGATCCTCTGGGACCTACTGGCCCTCGCCGGCGAGCTGTCCTTCGGCGGACCGTTGGTCAAGCTGGAGGAAGGTGAGATCAGAAGTGAGATCGAGGGCCTGCTCGGAGCGCGAGTGTCTTTGAGCGGCGCCGCCGTGGTGCCGATCGGCCTCTACTTCTACGCCCTGGTGCGCGGCGCGGCGCGGCATCGATTCGTGCTCTGGTGCGCGGCGCTGGAGCAAGGCGCCGCCGCCCTGTTCGCTGTTTACCACGTCGCCGCCAACGACATCGACCTCGGACCTGCGCTGGTCCCGCTGATCGTCGCGCTGGTCTTCCTTGTCCTGGTCCTGATCAACATGCCCGGCGCGCCCGGCCGCCCGGGCCCGGCGTCATCGTGAGTCTGAACCCCCCCCAGCCGGAGACATCGATTTCCACGCAGCTCCTGACCCGGATCCTGATCGGGCTGATCGCCGTCTGGAGCCTGCTGGCGGGAGTCGCGCTCGTCTTCTTTCAGGGCAGCGGCTCCAGCGCCCTCGGTGCCGGCGTTACCGACGTGGCGGGGCAACGGCTGCTCGGCGCGCACCTCATCGTCCTCGCGCCGGTCTATGCGCTCCTCGCCTGGCACAGCGAGCGCTACCAGGGGCTGCTCTGGCTACCGTTTGCCTCCCAGCTCGCCGTGTTCTTCGCCGTCGGCTACAGCATCCTGATCGGCGACACCGAGTTCGGCGACGGGGTTATCGCCATGGGCGTGAGCGGCATCTTCATCGGCCTGATGGGTTTCGTCTGGATCACGGAGCAGCGCACGCTGGCGCGCATCCGCCTCGAAGACGAAGACTCACATATCGACTGGCTGGACGACCAGTCCGCGATCGACGAGCCGGTCTAGCACCCGTACGGCCGCCGCAGCGAGCTGATCCGCCGCCTCGGCAGGCGATGGCAGCGCGCCCGACCCGTCGCTGAGCGCCTCGACCTCGCCGAACAGCGACGCCGACGCGTCGAAGCCTCCGTCGACCGAACCCGCGACACAAACGACGGGCCGCCCGGCCTGGGACGCCACCTGCGCGACGTATTGTGGCGTTTTGCCGTACGCCGTCTGCGCGTCCAGCCGCCCTTCGCCGGTGATCACCACGTCTGCCAGCTGCACGCGCGCCTCGAGCCCGGCAGCCTCGGCGACCACCCGGGCGCCGCTGATCAGCTCGGCCCCCAGGAAGGCTATGAGCCCGGCACCGAGCCCGCCGGCAGCGCCCGCGCCGGGACGCTCCGCCACGTCGACGCCAAGGTCGCGCTTGATAACGGCCGCGAAGTGCGCCAGCGCCGCGTCCAGGTCGGCGATCGCAGCGGCGTCAGCCCCCTTCTGAGGGCCGTAGACCGCCGACGCGCCCTGGGGGCCGCAGAGCGGGTTGGTCACGTCCGTAGCGCCCAGCACGCGGACAGCGCTCAGCCGGCGGGGCGCGTCTGCGGCGTCGATGCGTGCCAGATCGCGCAACGCGGCGCCGCCCGAAGGCAGCGGCCGTCCAGCAGCGTCCAGCAGCGCGAAGCCCAGGGCCTGCGCCATGCCGGCGCCGCCGTCGTTGGTGGCGCTGCCGCCAAGACCGACGATCAGCTCCCCAACG
Source organism: Dehalococcoidia bacterium (assembly GCA_035293185.1). Taxonomy (GTDB): domain Bacteria; phylum Chloroflexota; class Dehalococcoidia; order DSTF01; family WHTK01; genus WHTK01. The sequence goes on from DATDOP010000315.1 coordinate 9,470, forward strand.
CCCGCGTCCTTCGCCGCAGCGATCAGCTGGCCGGTGCCGTAGCTGGTCGCGCGCCTGACCCCCTGCGGAGTCAGCTCCTCGGCACGCATCCGCAGCAGACCGGACGCGGCGGCGCACTCAACCACGGCTCGATTGCCCGGCAGCAAGCCCCAGGTCGCCTCGATCGGCCGCAGCCACGGGTCGCAGGCGGGTGTCCCCCGCTGCTCGCCACCCAACGCCGCGAGCAGCGCGGCCGTGGTGCCGGGGCCGCCGTCGGCCATAGGCAGCAGGTCGAAACGCCAGGACGGGTGGGCAGCGCTGAGGCCGCGCCTGATCGCCTCCGCCGCTTGCACGGCAGTCAGAGTGCCTTTGAACTCCTGCGGCGCCACCAGCACGCGCAGGTCAGCCATAGATGTCGCCCCAGTTGAACACCAGGCGTAAGAGCGCAGCCATGAAGACAACGATGACGTAGACCACGACAACCAGCTTGATCTGGCTCCAGAGGCGCACGGCCCAAGGCCGCCGGAGCACGACGAAAGGCATGAAACCAACGAGACCCAGCAAGCCGATGACCAGGAACAGCTTCACGCGTCGATGATATGCTGTTCGCATGGGAGAGATCGCTGTCGCGTTGCTGCTGGCGGGTGTGTTGCTGATCGCGGACCCGAACCGTCTACAGGTGCTGCTGGACAAGCTTCGCCAGCTCACCGCCTGGCTCGCCGAATAGCATGATCGCCCGGCATTAGCCTCTTTGTTCTCTTTTCCTTACCAAACCCCTTGACTTAGAACAGTCGTTCGCCTGACAATGCCAGCAAGTAGAACATGCGTCTCATAGTTGAGGCGCCCGCTGGAGGTCAGCGATGATTCGACGAAGAGTAATCCAACGCCCCAACGGCTTCCGCTGCCCTGACTGCGGCGGCCCGGTCGTCAGCGGCGAGGGCCGCCACCGCTGCATCGTCTGCGGTCACCTGCACCGCCGCTAATACGTCCAGTCAAAATTCTCCGGATTTCCCTGCGCAACTATCGACACAGTCCTTAGCCTCGCGTAACATCGTTTTCGAGGTTCTTCGTTAACGAACGAGTGTTCTAAAGGAAGGTCCCGCATGCCTCAAATTCCAACCCTAAATTGGCTTTACCCACCTGAATTGCATTGGCTTCCATGTGAAGTTGCAAGCGATTTCGGGCCCGAAGGTTATGCCGTGCAAATACAAGTTAATGGAAGTAGCCTCGCGGCGGTTGTACCTCACAGCAGCGTCAGACTCGAGAAATCGCCTCCACCTTCTAGTGGCTCCGTCCAAGTGATCCTCGTTGCTGACCTGGCGAACGGAAGTTATCTAGCTGAGCTTCCAGCAGCTCCTGTCAACGGGACACAAAGGGTCACCGTTAAGAGGGAGTGGTTGAAGGACTGACCATTGCCACTGTCGGACCGCGAAATCTGGATGGAACTCCAGGCTGGAAGTCTGCAAATCGACCCACTTCCTAGCGTAGAGCAGGTTAAGTCGGCGTCTATTGACCTGCGTCTCGACAAGCAAGTTCGCGTCTACAAACCCGCACCCACCGGAGTCGCGATCACTCTTTCAAAAGTCGACGCTAATCAGATTGCCGAATGGGCAACCGAGTGGTTTGACCTCGACAGCGCGCCTTACGAGCTCAAGCCAAACGATAGAGTGGCAATTGGGTACACCCAGGAAAAGATCACCCTCCCCTCCTTCTTGAGTGGACGCGTAGAGGGTAGGAGTAGCTTCGCCAGACTTGGTCTCACTGTCCACAATACGGCTCCAACCATCCAACCCGGCTTCAGCGGACAGATCGCCTTGGAACTCACAAACAATGGCCCGTTTCCTTTGATGCTGGAAACCGGTCTTATTATCTGCCAGCTGATCTTGGATCGCCTCGCTCATCCCACCAGCGGTTATGCAGGACAGTTTCAGAACCAAGTCGCAAGAGGCTGAGCCGCTAAACCTCTAATCGCGTCGAGGGTATGCTTGGCGCAGGATGACCTATCACCCTCCTCCTCCCAAGGAACCGAACGGCTGTCTCCAGACGCTGGTCATCTCGAAGATGATCTTCCAGATCCTAGCCATCCCGATTCTCATGATCTTCATCGGCCTCGTTGCCGTGCTGATCTTCCTGTACGCCTTCAGTGAGAACCCTCTGCTGGCGCTGCTTGTGCTGGCCATCTTCGGCTTCGTGATGTATCTGATCATGAAGTTCGAGCAGCGTCGCATCGAGCGCGAACTACCGCCCGAGGACTGAAGGCCAGGTTCCGCCAAACGTGAGGGAAACACGAATCACGCCGGCCGGCATTAACGCCCGTAACGCTGAATTCGGTATGCTTTCGGCGTAATGGTCGCTACCACCACAATCGCCGCCAACGTTGAGACACTGCGCACGCGCATCGACGCCGCCGCACGCCGCGCCGGCCGCGACTCCTCGCGCGTGCGCCTGGTCGGCGCCTCCGCGATGTCCAAGGGCGTGACCAATGAGATGGTTCTTGCGGCGCTGGACGCCGGCGTGCGCGACTTCGGCGAGAACTACGTGCAGGAAGCCCAGCTACGCATGGCTGACCTCGGCCCGCGGGCGGGCGAGGCCACCTGGCACTTCATCGGCCACCTGCAGACCAACAAGGTGCCCGCGGCGCTGGCGCTGTTCGACACGATCGAGAGCGTGGATTCGCTGAAGCTGGCGCAGACGATCAGCCGCCGCGCCGAAAAGCCCGTGCGCATCCTGCTCGAAGTCAATGTCTCCGGCGAGGCCTCGAAGCACGGCCTGGCGCCGGCGGACATCGCCGCCGCCGTGGCGGAGATCGCCGCCCTGACGAACGTCGACCTCGCGGGCTTGATGACGATGGCGCCCGAGGTCGAGGACGTGGAACAGACACGGCCCGTCTTCCGGACGCTGCGACAGCTCGCCGAAGCCAGCGGCCTCAGCGAGCTGTCGATGGGCATGACCAACGACTTCGAGGTCGCGGTCGAGGAGGGAGCCACGATGGTCCGCATCGGGCGCGCGCTGTTCGCGGGGCGGCCGCGATGAACATCGGCCTGATCGGCGGCGGCGCCATGGGTGAGGCAATCGTCTCCGCCGTGATCAACGCGAAGGTCGCCGCCCCGGCGCAGATCAAGGTCTACGACGTGATCGCGGAGCGCACGCGACAGCTTGGCGGCAAGTACGGCGCCGGCATCGCCGACAGCCCCGATCGCGCGGTCGAGGGCGCCGACTTCGTGATCACGGCGGTAAAACCGCAGGACTTCCCCAAAGCTGCGAGCGCAATCGCGGGCAGGCTGAACAGCGCCACCGTGATCTCGATCATGGCCGGCGTCACCATCGCCCAGCTGACCGCCGCCCTGCAGACCGACGCTGTGGTGCGCTCGATGCCGAACACGCCGGCGCAGATCGGCGAAGGCATGACCGGCTGGACCGCGACCCCCGGCGTCGGCGAGACAGCGCGCGAGGGCGTGCGCAAGATCCTCGGGGCCATGGGTAAAGAGGCCTACCTGCCGGACGAGAAGTACCTGGACATGGTGACCGGCCTCTCCGGTAGCGGCCCGGCCTACGTCTTCCTGTTCATCGAAGCGCTGACCGACGCCGGCGTGCACATCGGTCTCAGCCGCGACCTCGCGGCGACGATGGCGCTGCAGACCGTGCTCGGCTCCGCGCGCTACGTCGAAGCCACCGGCAAGCACCCGGCCGAACTGCGCAACCAGGTCACCTCTCCCGGCGGCACGACTGCCGAAGCGCTGCGCGTGTTCGAGGCAGGTTCCTTCCGCTCCGACGTGCTCGAGGCGGTCATAGCGGCCTACGAGAAGTCGAAGGCGCTCGGGGGCGACGGCAAGAAGCAGTGAGCTCCAACGACCTCGCTAACATCATTGACAAGACGTTCCTGGTGCTGACGATCGCGATCATCGCGCGGGCTCTGATCACCTGGGTACCGAACCTGATCGACCCGCGCGGCGCCATCGCCGAGTTCCTGTTCACGATCACGGAGCCGATCCTGGCGCCGATCCGTTCGGTCATGCCGCGCATGGGCATGTTCGACTTCACGCCGATGATCGCGATCATCCTGCTGCAGGTGATCCGCGGAATACTCATCAGCGTCATCACGGGCTAGGCAGCCGCTCGCGCACCTCGTCCAGCGACATCCCAGCGACCCGCAGACGCTTTGTGCGACCCGCCGCGCCCGTGATCAGCTCGATGCTCGAAGGCGCCACGCCCAATCGATCCGCCAGGAGCCGTCGCAGCGCCTCGTTCGCCTGCCCCTCCACCGGCGGTGCGCGCAGCCGCACCCGCAGCTCCTCGCCCCGCCAGCCAACGACCTCGTCCCGCCCAGCCCGCGGCGTCACCCGCACAACGAAGACCGCGCCATCAGCCACGCCATCATCCTAAAGGCTCCCCGCTCGACCATAAATGTAGCTGCATGCCTTTAGGCTTGCCTGAAACACGCAGACCTAAAGGTCTGCAACTACGTTGCACGTGCTCCCCGGCCTCTATTACTTCTTAATCCTGCTACTTCTTAATCCCACCCTTGACACCTAAGAACAGTCGTTCTAAATTTGTCCCGGGGTTGTAGTTCGCGGCACCGGTCGACGGCTTCGGCCAACCGCTATGCAGGAGTAGAATAATGACGACCATGACCGAAGAACGCACCGATGCACGCTCGCGAGCCGTCGACCTGGCGATCGGCCAGATCGAGAAGCAATTCGGGCGCGGCGCGATCATGCGCCTGGGCGAGAAAAACAACCTCGAAATCGAGTCCATCCCCACCGGCTCCCTGGGCCTGGATCTCGCCCTCGGCATCGGCGGCGTGCCGCGTGGCCGCATCACGGAGCTATTCGGCCCAGAATCCTCCGGCAAGTCCACGCTCTGCCAGCACATCATCGCCGAAGCCCAGAAACAGGGCGGCCTCGCAGCCTACATCGACGTCGAGCACGCTCTCGACCCCGGCTATGCCCGCGCCATCGGCGTCAAGGTCGACGACCTGCTGGTCTCACAGCCCGACACCGGCGAACAAGCGCTGGAAATCGCCGAGGCGCTCGTCCGCAGCAACGCGGTCGACATCATCGTGATCGATAGCGTAGCTGCCCTCGTGCCCCGCGCCGAGATCGAAGGCGAGATGGGCGATTCCCTGCCCGGCCTGCAGGCGCGCCTTATGTCCCAGGCGCTGCGCAAGCTGACCGGCGCCATCGCCAAGAGCAACGCCGCCGTGATCTTCGTCAACCAGCTGCGTGAGAAGGTCGGCGTCGTCTTCGGCAACCCGGAGGTCACGCCCGGCGGCCGCGCGCTCAAGTTCTACAGCTCCGTCCGCATTGACATCCGCCGCATCGAGTCGCTCAAAAACGGGCAGCAGGTGGTAGGTAACCGCGTGCGCACCCGCGTGGTCAAGAACAAGGTCGCGCCACCCTTCCGTCAGGCAGAGTTCGACATGCTGTTCGTCGGCCGCAAGATGGGCATCAGCCGCGAAGGCGACATCCTCGACCTTGGCGCCGAGTACAACGTCCTCAAGAAAATGGGCGCCTTCTACAGCTACGGCGAGCTGCGCCTGGGCCAGGGCCGCGAGAACTCGCGCAACTACCTGCTCGACAACCCGGAGCTCGCTCAGAAAATCGAGGACGAGATCAGGGCTGTTGCCGCAGCCGGCGTCGCAGCGGTGGCTGCCGGCCACCTCAACGGCTCCAAGCCCATCGCCACGGACGAAGAAGACCCGGAGGCCGAGACGGAGTAGGCGACGTGCGTCAATCGGCCGAAGGCCGAGTTCGCGCTCGTCCTGAGGCACTCGTAGAACGAGCCAGCGACCCATGAGCCCCTACACGTACCTTCTGCGCTGCCACGTGGGCTTTCGGTATCGTCAAAGGACCTCATGCCCACGATAACTGCCATCGAAAAGCAGAAGCGCCGGCAGCGCGCCAACGTCCACCTCGACGGGGAGTACGCCCTCAGCCTGCGCCTCGATGTGCTCCAGATGGCGCGCCTGGCCGTCGGCGCCGACCTGCCGCAGGAGCGCCGCCAGGAGCTCGAGGCTGAGGACCAGCGCCTCGGGGCTGTCGAGTCAGCGCTACGCCTGCTGGCAATGGGGCCCCGCAGCGAGCATGACCTGCGCGAGCGCCTGACGCGACGCCGCGGCTTCCGCCGCGAGGCGGTCGACCACGCCGTGCAGCGCATGCGCGAGCTGGGTTACCTCAACGACGCCGCCTTCGCCCGGTTCTGGGTGGAATCGCGCCAGGCCGGAACGCCGCGCTCGAAGCGGGCGCTGGCCTTCGAGCTGAGCCGCAAAGGCATCGGCCGGGAGCAGCTGGAGGAGGCGCTGGACGGCGTTTCAGACGCTGAGGCGGCCTACGACGCCGCGCAACGGCGCCTGAGGTCGTTGCAAGGACTGGACAAGCAGACCTTCGAGCGGCGGCTGGGCAGCTTCCTCAACAGCCGCGGTTTCGGCTACGGCGTCGCGCGGTCTGCCATCCAGCGCTGTTGGGCAGAGCTGGACGGCGTCGACGGGTAGCGCACAATACGTCGCAAACACTGAAGGGGGCTTTATGGGAATTCCTGATTCGGCGCGCAAAGTAATCGACTCCGGACGGTTGGTGCACTTCGTGACGCTCAACGCGAACGGCAGCCCGCAGGTCAGCTGCGTCTGGGCCGGGACAGATGGTGACGAGATCGTCATGGCGCATTTCAGCGAGCACCGCAAGGTCAAGAACGTTCGGCGCGACCCGCGCGTCAGCCTCTCGATCGAGACCGAAAGCGTCAACGCCCAGGGCCTCACCGAGTATCTGGTCGTCCACGGCACCGCGCGCATCGAAGAGGGCGGCGCGGCAGAGCTACTCCAGAAGCTGGCTTATATCTACATCGGACCGGACGCCGGCAAGTTCCCGCCGGGCGACGCCCCGATGCCCGCCGGCTATATCACGCGCATCACGCCCACACGCTTCAGCGGCGTCGGGCCCTGGGCGGGCACCAAAGCCTGAGGCCGCCGTGACGCGGTACGCGCTCTATCTGGAATCCGGGCCGCAGCATCGCAAGACGATGGTGCATGTACCTGCGCTGCTGGGTTGCATCGCCAACGGCCCGACAACCGAGGACGCGATTGCGGCCACTCCCGATGCGATTCGTGCCTACTTGCGCTTCCTGCGCCGCAGCGGCGATGACGTGGACCCGGACGCCGCGTTCAAAACACGCGTCGAGGAGCACGTGACCGAGGGCATGTGGCTGGGAAACGGCTCGCCTCATGTGACCTACGGGCCGGACCTGGAGCCGCTGAGCGCGGCCGAGCTGACGGCGTTCATCAACCGTGTCTTGCGCCTGCGCGAGGAGCTCGCCGCCTGGGCCGAGACGCAAGACGCGGCCGCGCTGGCTGCGACCGTCCCCGGCAGTAGCCGCAGCTCCCGTGCGATCCTGCTGCACGTCCTCGGCCCCACCGGCGCCTACCTCTCGCCCGTCCTCGGCAGCATCGCCGGCATCTCCAGGCTGCAGACCGCGGCCGAACGCGGCGAGATCGAGATATCCGACGCTCTCCGCCAGGCGACCGCCCTCGTCATCGAACGCCTGCGTCAGGTCACGCCCGAGGAGCGCAGCAAGGTGATCCAGCGTCCGAAGGAGGTCCGCACGCTGCGCAAGGCACTGCGGCGCATGCTGGAGCACGACTGGGAGCACCTGGCAGAGCTGTCGCGGCGGCCGGGCGGTCCGCTGCTGTAATCGCGGCGAATACCTAGGTAAAACCCCTCGCGATCCGCGGTTGAAATACCGATCCTTCTACAGCTATGGGACGCTTCCTCAAGGCTGTCTTCTGGTGTAGCGCGCTGAGCACGGTGATCGTCGGCGTGTTTGCGGGCGTCGGCGTGGTGCTGACAAAGAGCTGGGCGGACGCCACGGAGTGCGAGCCCGCTACGAAGTGCCAGCAGCAGCCCTTCGATTCGCGGCTGTGGAAGGCGTACGGCACCTGGACTGACCCGGTGCGTCTCAAGATGATCGAAGACCTATCGGCCAGCTACGGGCTGAGGGGAAAGCCGCGTAGCTGGATCGACGAGCAACTGGGCACGCCCGAGAACAACAACCCGTTCACAGTGGAGTGCGAGTACGTCTACTGGCTGGGGCCGTCGCAGGCGCTGATCGCCACCGAGTTCGTCTACCTTTGCCTCGACTTCGAGGCCGAGACGGTGGTGGACGCGAAGCTCGTGACGGATTAGGGGAACAGGGCATGAGCCTTTTCGGGCGCAAACGGCAGAACGGCGACGACAACGGTCCGGACGGCATCCAGGACCCGAAGCTGACCCATTACCTGTACTTCGAGACTCGCGCGACGGCAGAGGCGGCCGGTGAGGCGATCCGCGTCCGCGGTTACGACATCGACGTGATGAAGTCGGCGGACGACCAGCAGTGGCTCCTGCTCGCCGTCGGCGCCATCCCCGCGGACGAGGACACGATCGACGACAGCCGAGGCTACTTCGAGGGCCTGGCGGGCTCGCTGGGCGGGGAGTACGACGGCTGGGAGATGGGCCCCTTCGAGCAACCGTA
>DATDOP010000316.1:0-3911 GCA_035293185.1 Dehalococcoidia bacterium
GGTCTCGGCGCGCGGCGGCGTCACCCATGATTTCGGCCTCGGCACGAACTACCACAAGGACGAGGTCATCCCGGTATTGAAGCACCTCGCCCAGTACTGGTCCGGCACGCCGCCGGCGCGCAGCTCCGAGCGCCGGCCGACGGCCGCCCGCATCACGGTGGTGCCCGGAGCGGACCAGGTGTTTGGGGCGCTCGAGCCGTCCACCGGCAAGAATCTCGACTTCAGCCAGAACCAGACTGCCGAGAGCTGGATCGTCGAGAACGTGAGCGATGGCGGCTACGGCGCGATCGTGCCGTCCCAGAAGATCGACTGGGTCAAGGTCGGCGCGCTGATCGGTATGAAGGGGGAAACCTCCAATTACCTGGGCATCGGCCTCATCCGGCGCATCACGCGCGATGCGCATCAACAGCGGCGAGTCGGCATCCAGGTGCTGACGAAGACCGCGATCCCGGTCACGATTTCGAAAGCCAACACGATGTCGTCCCTCAACTTCGACCTGCGGGAGGAAACGGCGATACTGCTTACCGTCAAGCCCGACGACAGGGGCGAAGTCGACATGTTGCTGCGTGAGGGCATATTCAACGGCCGCGACGGCCTCGAGATGACGCTGCAAGACCGGAATTACCGGCTCGTGCCGTCGAGTATCGTCGAGGCCGGCGAGGACTACTACTGGGCCCGGTTCAAGGTCACGCAGCAGAGCGCATGACCCGGCGCCGGAGCTGGTTCGCTGCGGCACGTTACACTACAATCCCTCGATCCGGATAACGTGCGACCATACGGCGCAATGCCGCGATTTCAGGGGAGCGCATGGCAATCAATTGGCTAGGGGGTAAGGTCGATCATCCCATGTCCGACGCCAAACGGGCGCGTCAGCTCATCGATGAGCTACCGGCGAACGACCCCGCCAAGGTAATCGAGGAAGTCACGTACTGGCTGGACACCATCAATCAGACCGGGGAGTTCAAGCTCAACCAGCGTTTTGAGAACATCGATCTCCTCGACGGCGCTGCAAGGATCCACGTGCGCAAGCTGTCGCAGGACTATCTTTCGATGCCCCGCCAATTGAAGTTCCAGGAGAACCGGCTGTGGAATGCGATCTTCGGCTTGTGGCGGCAGCTTGGCGATGGCTACCTGCACTGCCTCAGGCAGTACGAGGACGGCCTGATCGGCATGACCATCATCAGAAAGAGCCTGCCGGTAATCGTCGCCCGTATCATCCACGCGCTGACGTTTCAGCTCAAATGGAAGTTGCTGCGCTACGGTCCGGTCGAGCCGCGCATCTGGTCGGAGCTCGCGCAGGTCTACTCGATCGCCGAACAGAATGGCTTTGCCGACAGCGAGATCGCAATCTACGCCGGCGCACTCGGCGAGAGCAAAGTGAGACGCGAGTTCCTCACGGCGATGATGTTCTCCGCTTCATCGCCCGAGGGCCTGCCGCCATTGCGCCAGGAGATCGCCGAGCGCACGGCGGCGCATCTCGCGGCCGCATTCCGGATTTCGAACAGGCCGGAAGGCTGCACTCATTGCGTCGATCTGGAGGCGCCCGGCCCGGCGGTGCGGCTGTTCAAGGGGGTGGTGCCCAAGCCAACATTGCGTTTTTTCGGCGCGGGTAAAGGGCTGGCGGACCTGAATCAACTGATCGGGAAAATCGTGGAGACGGGCGTAGTACCGGAGGGCGTCAACCTCGGCGGCGACTACGGCAAGGACAACGTGATCGGCACCTTCAGGCATCTCGCCCAGTACTGGTCGGAACAGCCGCCGGCGCGCAGCTCGGAGCGGCGCCCGTCCGCCGGTCGCATCACGGTGGTGCCGGGACTGAAGGACATCCTGAGGACGCTCGACCCTTCCGACGACGACACGCTCGACTTCAGCTTGAGCCAGCCCGTGGGTTCCGGGGAAAGCTGGATCGTGGAAGACGTGAGCGACGGCGGCTACGGCGCCATCATACCCACGGTCAAGAGCGACTGGATCAGGGTCAGCACCCTGGTTGGAGTGCGGAGCGAGGCTTCCAAGTACTGGGGCATCGGACTGATCCGCCGCATCGTGCGCGACGAGCAGCAGCAACGGCACGTCGGGATCCAGGTCCTGACGCGGACCGCGATTCCGGTCAAGATTTCGCCGGCCCAGACGCTATCCTTCACGAATGCGGACCGCGACGCGGAGCGGGCGATCCTGCTGCCCACTGGCCCCGACGCCCGGGGCGAGGTCGGCATCGTCATGCGTAGCGGTCTCTTCAGTGGCCGCGACAACCTCGACATGATGGTGAGCGACAAGTCCTACCGGCTGACCCCGGTCGGCCTGGTCGAGGGCGGCGAGGATTTCGACTGGGCCAGGTTCAAGGTCATGCAACAAAGCGCGTGATCTTGGATGACTCGCGGCTCGGGACTGGCAGATCGAGCGGCCCGTTGTGACCGGTTCTCCCAGAACGCACGAATACAATACGACGCGCGGTCCGCGACGCGCGAGTCACCGGCGTCAATGCGTCCGGGTAACGCCGCTCGCGATCATCGCCTCGATGTCGGCGCCGGTATAACCCGCTTCGCGCAGGATCTCGACGCTGTGCTCGCCGAGGCGCGGGGCGGGGCGCAGCGCGCCCGGCGGCGTTTGCGTCCACGCGCCCGGCGTCGCCATCAGGCGCAGCCTGCCTTCCGTCGGGTGCTCGGTCATCACGAAGAACCCGGATTCCCCAAGGTGCGGATCGTCGATGACGTCCTCGATCGAATTGAGCGGCGTCACGGGTATGTCGGCCTCCTTCAGCAATCGCAACCAATCCGCGCTGGTGCGCCTCGCCATTTGCTCTGCGACGAACGCGTAGACCTCCGCGATATTGCGCGAACGCGCTTCCTGGCTGGAGAAGCGCGGGTCGGAGTCGAACATTCCCTCGCGGCCGATCAGCCTGAAGAAGCTGCGCCAGTGCTTGTCGTTGTAGACCAGCACGCACACGTAGCCGTCCTTCGTCGCGTACGGCACGCGGTGCGGCGCCAGCATGCGCTCGTAGCGGAGAGGTTTCATCGGCGGCTCGAAGGTGCGCCCGGACATATGATCGCCCAGCACCATGTGGGCAAGCGTCTCGAACATCGGCACCTCGACCGCCTGGCCCTTGCCGGTGCGTTCACGGCAAAAAAGCGCCGCCGTCACCGCGTTGACGGCGGCGAGACCGGTGATGCGGTCGGCGATCGCGGTCGGCACGTAACGCGGCCGGTCCGCGCCCGCGTCCGCGAAGATTGAGGGCAGGGCCGCCATGCCCTGGATCAGGTCGTCGTAGGCGGGCTGCCCGGCGTAGCGCCCGCTTTCGCTGTAGCCGTAGGCGCCGACGTAGACGATGCGCGGGTTGACGGCGGCCACGTCGTCGTAGGCGAGGCGCAGCCGCCGCATCGCCTGCGGGCGCACGTTGTAGATCAGGACGTCGGCGGCCCGGGCGAGCCGCAGCAGCGCCTCGCGCCCGGCCGGTCGCTTGAGATCGAGCACGATGGAGCGCTTGTTGCGGTTGTGGTGCAGGAAGATGTGCCCCATGCCCGGGTGCCGCATGGGCGCGATGTGGCGCAGCACGTCGCCCTCCGGCGGCTCGACCTTCACGACGTCCGCTCCGAGATCGGCGAGGAGCTGCGTCGCGAACGGCCCCATCACCACGGTCGTCAGGTCGACGATCCGGACGCCGGCGAGCGGACCGCTCCTCTCGTAGCTATCAGCCATCAGCATTCAGCAGTCAGCAAAAAAGACGGAATGCGGTCTGGCTGATTGCTGAGCGCTGACCGCTGATCGCTCTGGTCATTCCGGATCAATGCCGGCCGCCTTGATCACCTTCGCCCATTTCGCGGATTCCAGTGCCTGGAACTTCGCCAGCTCCACGGCACTCGTCGTCCAGGGCTCGATGCCGGTGGCCTTGAAGAACGACTGAGCTGAAGGGCTCT
>DATDOP010000317.1:0-29025 GCA_035293185.1 Dehalococcoidia bacterium
CGACGGATTAAAAGTCCGCTGCTCTACCAGACTGAGCTAGAGGCCCTGATTGAATCTACTCGGGTTACCTTGACGGCCAGACAGGGTGTCCAGTCTCTCGGTCTTGTCCCCGTGACAATTAGACAGACAGATTATAGATGAGGGGACAGGAGCACGAACCCACATGTCCTTGCGGACGGCGGATTTTAAGTCCGCGCAGGACTAATCGCCCGCGACATTGCCTCATCGAATCTGCTCAGGCAAGCCAGTCCTGCATTCTAAGAACGAATCCTCCGTCCTTGCCCAAAGAACAACCGATGTGAGGATTGTACGTGGCCCTTGGAGGGTGGGTGGACGTTTGGTCAGCGATCAAGTCTTTGGTTCCAAGTTGGCCATGTATAGAGCGCTTTGATCCCCAGACGACAGATCAAGGAGGCTAATGCCTCTGACTGCCTATCCACTCCGCCGTCAGAAGGGAGCGTCTCGATAGGTCGCAACCTAACGTAGCGAGAGACGCTTGCCGCGAGTGGCGAACTAGTGGGCGTCTGTCTGTCCGCCTAGGGACGAACTTAGCTGGGCAGAATCACTCTATTTGATGGAGAAATAGATACTCTGCTCGAAGAACCGTTAGGTAGAGCGGTGTCATCAACAGCTTCAGACCGCTGAGTGAGTTTCCACATTCGAGTTCAATAGTTTCGTCTACCTGCAGGTCGAATCCGAGGACTGGACTGCGGCACCAATCAACTCTCAGATACAGCTCATTCTTACCTGTAGTGTTCTCAACCTCAATGGACTGTCCGTCCCGAACGATGGCCACGGTTTCGCCGTTAAGGACAACGAGATACCCTCGGTGCTTGTCCATCCACGACCGAGACCGCCTGATGCGTATCACGCGTCTTTGCCTCGGCCTTTACGATTCGCATCGTGGCCTCGACTCTGGATGAGGCGATGCCAAATGTCCGTGGTTGATTTGGTCATCCAGCGTTCGGACGCATCATCCAGCCGCAGCTGGGCAATACTGAAGAGCAGGTTGCCGGAGGCCAGGCTCAGAGTCAAAGGCACTGCCATTGTCCACGTAATACGAGTGACGAGAAGAAGACCCAACACGAAGGTGAGCAGCGCACTTGCCATCAGGCTATCAATCTTCCATCGCAATCGGGTCGGTTGTCTGACAAAGGCCCTTGTCGCGAACCCCAATAGAACACTGGATCCAGCCCATAAGAGCCCAAGAAAGAGGCCATTTAGCATATGTTGAGGTCCAGGCAGAATTGATATGCGTCCACTGCTGTGGCCCAATTGGGCTCCGACCGCGCTGTTGTCAGCCGGAAGTTTAGTACTGGCTGAACACAACTCTTAAAGAACGCTCTTGCCTCCTTCGGCGGAAAATCATTGAGCAGGCTGTCGCCGCAACTCACAGCAGCCGACAGACCCGAGGCATAGTAGCTAATTGCTACGAATGCCCGCGTTGCGACTCGAGCCGCAATGTAACCTGCTGCGCCCCCCGCGATGCAGCCGCCAACGAGTCCGGCAGGTCCTAGTGAAGCACCATAACTGGCTCCTGAAATACAACCTCCGACGGTCGCCACGTCCGTGATTACGGCGCTCGCTGCAGAGAAGCTAACGGCAACGGCATCAAGGGTGAGAATCGTCGGTTTAGCTATCTTCTTCACGAGCTTCTTTAGACTAAAGAGTCCGTAGGGATCGATTAGCATCGTCGGTGTATTCATAGCATATGAGAAGTTGTTCTGTGTCCCAGGGACTCCAACAATCCCCGGGAGCGGATCCCTACCAGTGAATCGTCCCGTCTCTATATCATAGAAACGCGCCCGTAGATATTGAAGCCCAGTACTAGAATCGAATTGTTCGCCCGTATACTTAAACGCGTTCGCCTGAGATCCCGTCGAGCTACGTATGGCGCCAAACACGTCGTAGTCGTAGGTGTTCACCACGCTGCCGCTGCTGTTCACGAGCGCCATCGTTGAGCCAAGGCCGTCAGGTAGGTAGTAGTGTGTTGTGGTGGTGGGGCCCACTTCTGCGAGCCGCCCAAGACCGTAAACGTACTTAAATGAACCGTCTTCCAAGACCTCCGGGATGGATGCGGCAACGTCCCAGGTAAAGGTAGTCGTGTTTCCCCCCGTAGTCAGCGAGTTCCGCAAACCGTCGCCGTTATAAACGAAGGTCGTCGTCGTGGAACTCACGGTTGCGGAGGTCATGCGGTCCTCAGCGTCCCAGGAGAAGCTATCGGACCCGCGGCTCGTGAGGTTCCCGTTGTCGTCGAAAGTGTAGCTCGTTGAACCCGCGCCCGGCGGGTCGACGAGCGTCAGGCGGTCGGCGGCGTCGTAGGTGTAGCTTGTCGTGCCGGCGCCGATGACCATGGTCTTGCGGTTGCCCACGGCGTCGTAGGTGTAGTCGGTCTCGTCGGCGCCGGGGTAGTCGGCGTTGGTGATCCGGTAGAGGTTGTCGTAGTCGTAGGTGTGTGTTCCGAGGCCGTCGACGCGCTGCGTGCGGTTGCCTACCGCGTCGAGCGTGTAGTCCACGAAGGCGATCACGCCTCCCTTTTCCCAGCTGATGCCCTCCAGCCGGTCTGCGTTGTCATAGCTGTAGGCCCCGACCACGCCGTTTGCCAGCGTGGCGGTCTCGAGCATCCCCGCGTCGTCGTACTCGTACGTCGTCTCGGCGTCGTTCCACTCGGTGACGGAGAGCAGGTTGCCGGCCTCGTCGTAGTCGTAGGTCACGTCGTCCGAGCCGCCGGGGTATGTAATGGAGGTGCGGCGGCCATGCGGTCAAGTGCCGGAGTCTTCCGGCCCGGACACACGAAAGGTGTCACGTCGCCGGGGTTCCGGGCGGTGGTTGCCCATGGCGCGGCTCTTTGCGTCTATCCGCTCTCTTGGGCGGCAGTGTTTCTTTGAATCTCTAGCGTGGCCAATTGCTAACTGATCGGCGCGACAGGCGAACGAACCGCGGCCTCGAGTTTCGGACTTCGGAAATGTCGAAGGCAGCCAGAATGAGCGGTCAAGCTAATTGCGGTTGGGGCTCTGCCTGCCAACGGCCAGCAGCAGTCCATGGATGATCGCTTCGGGTCGCGGCGGGCAACCGGGGATGAACACATCGACGGGCAAGACGGACTCGACGCTGGGAGCGGTTGCATAAGTCTGCGAGAAAACGCCGCCGCCGATGGCGCATGCGCCGACCGCCACCACGAGACGGGGCTCTGGCATCGCCGCGTACGTGCGCCGGGCAGCTTCTTCGAGGTTTCGAGTCATCGTGCCCGTCACGAGCAGCAGGTCGGCGTGGCGAGGCGAGGCGACGAAGTCGATGCCCAGCCGCTGGATGTCGTAGTAGGGATTCAGCAGCGCCGTCAGTTCCCAGTCGCAGCCGTTGCAGGAACCGCTGTCCAGGTGGCGGATGTGGAGAGACCGCTTCAGGCGGCTGGAAATCAGTGCGCCCAGGTCGTCGGCTTCAGTCATCAACTGGCCTCAGTTCGTGAATCACCACCGCATCCTCACGCCGCCGGACGGCCAGCTCAAACATATCCGATGGGACGATTGCGCCCTCTGGGCAAGCCAGGACACAGGCGCCGCAGAATATGCACAGCCCGTAGTCCAGCTGCCAAGAGCCGCAACCCGTCGAGTCCTTGGCAACTTGGATGGCGCCCGTGGGGCAGGCCGCCTGACAAGCACCCGTGAGGCTGCAGCGATCAACGACCAGCGTTGGAGTCCCGCGGATGCCGCGCACAGGAAGGATAGCCTTCTCCGGGTAGGCCGTAGTCACAGGCTTCGCGATGGCTAGCTTAAAAAGGAATGCAATCAACCCCATGGAATCACCTCAACGATCACAGCAGGCATAGCACAGCTCAAAGCTTTTGTTGATCAGCGGGAAGTCGGGGACCATGTTTTCCACGACCGCCCGCGTGACGACGGGCCAGTTGGCGAAGGACGCCGAACGGATGCGCAACCGGTAGACGCGGGACTCGCCGTCTGTCATCAGCCAGTGGACATTGGAGCCGCGGGGACTCTCCGAGTAGCCGAGCGCGGATGCCCCGGCGGGCGCCGGCGGTATCGCGGCAACAGCCGAGCCCGGAGGCAAAGCGCCTATGATCTGCACCGCCATGTCGAAGGAGTCGAGGACTTCACTGGCTCGGACCATGAGCCGCGCGCCGACATCGCCTGCTTCCTCGACACGAGTGTGTGGTTGCAGCTGCGGGTAGGCGAGGTGGGGATGCTCGCTACGAAAGTCGGTGCTGACGCCGGAGGCCCTGGCGGCGACACCGGTAGCTCCCATCGCGAACGCCGTGTCTGTGCTGACGTGGCCCGGGCCCGTGATTCGGCTGACGAAGCTGCGGCTGCTCAGCACCGCGTCCATGTACGCCTCGAAGTCCCCCCGAATCTCCGCCAGCGTCTTCGCTCCCGCTAATAGAGCGCCCGGGTCGAGGTCGTAGCGCAGACCGCCGAGCCCGACAACTCCCATGAGGAAGCGGTGGCCGGTCAGGGCCTCGTTGAGGCGTTGCAGGCGCTCTTTGAGGATTGCGCCTTGCGAGCTGCCCATGTGGAAACCGGCGCCGGCGCAGATGTTGCCGATATCGCCGACGTGGTTGTAAAGGCGCTCCAGCTCGAGGAGCAGGGTTCTGAGCCAGATAGCCGTTTGACTCAGCTCGGCGTGGGCCATGCGCTCGACGGCGCTGCAGAAAGACACGGCGTGGGAGACGGTGCAGGCGCCGCAAGTGCGTTCGACGGTGAACAGAGCCTCCTCGAAGCTCTTGCCCTCGGCGATCTTTTCCACGCCGCGATGTGTGTAGAAGAGGCGCGCGTCCAGGTGCAGGATCAGCTCACCGGCGTTGGAGAAGCGGAAGTGGCCGGGCTCGATGATGCCGGCGTGGATCGGCCCCACGGGCAGCTCGTAGATGCCCTCGCCCTGCACTTCGAAGTAGTCGAAGCGGCGGTTTGCTACCGGCGGTGGCTCGATGGCGGAGATTTCCTTGCGCAGCGGGTGGTAGCCACGCGGCCAGGCATCGTGCAGGACCAGCCGCCGCGGGTCCGGGTGCCCAACCGGGATCAGGCCCAGCAGGTCCTTGGATTCGCGTTCGTACCACGCCGCGGCCGGCAGCACCGGCGTGACCGAGGGATACTCCGGGTCGTCACGTGGTACGTCGGCGCGGAGGCGTAGAAACTCATCGAAGCCGGGCAACGAGTAGACGTATTCGACAGCGTACTCCTCACCCAGCGGCGTCAGGTCGAGGCCGACCATGGTCGCGAGACGGGCGCCACGGGAGTCGAGGAACGCGCCCGCGCGCGCTAGATCAGCCCTGTCGCACTTCACCAGCACCTCGTTGGCAGCCTGGGTGGGCATCGGTGCTAGCAGGACGGGGCTGGTCTTCAGAATTTCGAGTGTCTGGCCGCTCATCGCTAGCTGCCCTCGATCACGGTCGCGGCATCCCTGAGCGCCGACTCGAACTCGGCGGGCGGCGCGATGCTGATGAAGAGGAGAAGCAGCAGGGGCAGTGAGACGCTGAGCACCGCCGCGGCGCTGGGTCGCGGCACGCTCTTGCCCGGACGCGGCTGGCCGTAAGACACCTGGACCGTGTGGTAGAGCAGGCTGGCCGCTGCGAGGGCAATCAGCAGCAGTCCGGAGACGCCGATGAGCGCATGACCAGCCGTGAAGGAACCCGAGAGGAGCCCGTATTCGGAGGTGAACATGGCGAAGGGCGGCAAGCCGGCCAGCGCGACGGCGCCGAGGATCAGGCTGGCGCCGCTGAACGGCGCCAGCGCCAGGACTCCCCTCATGCGGTGCATCGAGCGCGTGTTGAAGGCCTGGACGACCGACCCCGCCGCCATGAACAGGCTCGACTTGGTCAGCGAGTGGGCCACGAGGTGAAGCATCGCGGCGTAGAGACCCACGGGCCCGCCGATGCCCACCGCCAGCGCGATAATGCCCATGTGTTCCACGCTGTGGTACGCCAGCATGCGCTTGATGTCGTGCTGGACGACGAGGAAGGGCACCGCCAGGCCGACGCTGAACAACCCGAAGGCGATGAGCAGGTCGTCCGCATAAGCGTCGCCAGCGGAACCTGCGGTAAGCACTCGGAAACGCAGAACGGCATACAGGGCACAGTTCAGCAGCACGCCGGAGAGAAGCGCTGAGACCGGTGAAGGCGCTTGGCTGTGCGCGTCGGGCAGCCAGGTGTGCATCGGCGCCAGACCGACCTTGGTGCCATAGCCCACAAGCACGAAAACGAATGCAAGACGCATGACGTCGGGGTCGAGCTGGGAGGAGATCGCCCGCAGCCCGGTCCAGGACAGGCCCTGGCTCGTGTCTCCCAGTAAAGGGGCCGAAGCGTAGTACGTCATCATCGTTCCGAACAGCGCCAGCGCGATGCCGACCGAGCCGAGGACGAGGTACTTCCACGCCGCCTCCAGGGACTGTCCCGTGCGGTAGATGCTGACCAGCAGCACGGACACCACTGTCGTCGCTTCGATGGCGACCCACATGATGCCGAGGTTGTTGATCACCGGTACGACGGCCATGGTGGCCATGAACACCATAAGCAACGAGTAGTAGCGAGGACCGTCCGCAGCTCCGAGGTGTCCGTCCGCGATGTCGCGGTTGATGTAGGGGATGGAGTTCAGCGTCGCGCAAACGCCAACTATGGCGATGAGCACGAGGATAACGACGCTGAGCGAATCGACGTAGACCCAGCTGTCGAAGGCTGATTGGGGCCCGTCTGCCTGCACCTTCGCGGCGAGGACGAGTGCCGCGGCCAGCGTCACGCACACCGCAAGGAGCGCCAGGGGTCCTGCAACCCTGCGCAGCGGTGGCGCTTGGGCAAGTACGGCACCAGCTAGGGGCGCGGCGAGCATGGCGACAACCACAGCGGCGATCATCCTTTGAGGGTCCTCAGACTCTCGGTGTCCAGCGAGCCAAAGATGGTGTGCATGCGCCCGATGTATACGAAGCCCACGAAGACAGCCATCAGCAGGTCGAGGAAGATTCCGAGCTCGACGACGAGCGGCATGCCGTAGGTTGCGGTCAGGGCAGCCAGCGCCATCCCGTTTTCGATCATCAGGAAGCCCACGATCTGGGTCAGCGCCTGGCGGTGCGTGACCATGACCATCAGGCCGATGACCATGACCGTTACGGCCGCCGGTAGGACGCGATCGGCGCCGATGGCGGTGCGAAACGGCCCGGCATCGAACGACTGCCCGAGGATCAGCGCGAGGGCAATGGCCAGGATGACACCCGTACGCTGGCCGATCGATGCTTGTACGTCGTGGGAAGTCGGCAGCTTCAGCAGGACCAGCCAGAGCAGCGTGGGTGCAGCGAAAACCTTCACCACCAGGGTGAGCATGGCGCCGATGTAGATGTGCGAGGACTGCGTCGCGAGGGCGGCGCAGAGCGCCGCGCTGGCGAGAAGCAGCGACTGCATGCAGATCAACAACAACGCCCATCCCAGTGACCTGGACCAGACGATACCGATGGCCACGATGACCATGCCCGTTGCGAGATCGTTGATCAGCGTGCTGGCCAGATCGTCGCTCATTGGTAGAGCACCGTGACCGCGGCGCCGAGCAGCGCCACGAAAGCGGCAGCGCCGAGCAGGTCCGGTAACTGGAATAGCCGCATCTTGGCAAAGGAAGACTCGACGATGGCCAGGCCAACGCCCACCAGCACCAGCTTTGGCAGGACGATGAGCGTCACCAGGAGGTAATCGGGTCCGCTGTGGTCGTGCGCCAGGCCAAAAGGCAGGAACAGATTGGCGAAGACGACGACCAACAGGCCCTGCTTGATCATCTGGGCCAGGTGCAGCATGCCCAGGCTGCGCCCGGAATACTCGATGAGCATGCCTTCATGGACCATGGTGAGCTCGAGGTGCGTGTCCGGATTGTCGATTGGTATTCGGCCTGTTTCGGCCACCAGCGCGATCGCGAATGCACCAGCGGCCAGCGCCCAGCCGACCCCAAAGAACTCCCAGGACTCGCGGTCCCCGAAGGCGACGATTTGGCCGAACCGAGTCGTGCCAGGGACGATTGCAAGCGTGATTAGCGAGATTAGCAGCACGGGCTCGACAAGGGAGCTGATCGCGACTTCGCGGCTGCTGCCCATTTGGCCGAAAGAACCGCCGCTATCCATGCCGCCGAGCGCCAACAACGCCCGCGCCAGCGCAAGAAGCGCCACGAAGACGAACAGATCGCCGGCGGAGGTTAGAGGCGTGCGGTCGCTCAGCAGCGGCACGAACAGCGCTGCCGTCAAGGCGGCGGCCATCACGCCAACAGGGGCCACGTATTGGATGAAGGAGGTGGACTCGGAAAGTCGCTCGCTTCTGCCCAACCACTTGGCAAGGTCGAAGTAGCTCTGCAGCAGTGGCGGGCCCTTGCGTCGCTGGAAGCGCGCCTTCACCAACCGGATCAGGCCGTTAAGCAGCGGCGACAGTGCCACGATGGCGACAAGTTGCACCGTGCCCAGAGCGACGGCGCTCATCGCGTCGCCAACAGGATGAGCGGGACCAGGGCGGCCATCATGTAGAGCAGATAGAGCTGTACGCTCCCAGCCTGGAGCAGCCGAATGCGGCCCGCCATCCAAACGGCAGCCGCGCGGGCCGGCTCGTACAGGCGCTCGTCGAACAGCGCCGGCACGCGGCCCGTATAGCTGACCAGGCGGGGAAGCGGTGAGGCCCCGTGGTAGCTGACGGCGATGGTCCGCTCCGGCAGCAGCAGCCGGCTGAAGAAGAGTCGCACCGGTTTGGCGAACGAGGCAGCCGTGTACTGCATCGTAGGCCGGAAGCCGACACCCGTCGTCCAGACCGCGCCTCGTTGGCGCTGATTGGCGCCCCAGAACAGGCGCGCCAACAACCAGGGCAAGGGTGCCAGCAGCACCAACACGCCTGCGATGACGATGGGCGAAATCGAGCCGCCGGAGTTGAGGACAAGCACGTCATCGCCGCCCACGCCAATGCCCTTCGCGTCGATCAGTTCGCTGGTGACGCTCCCCAGCGAGCGAGCCAGCCAGGGCGCGGCGAGGCCCGTGAGCAGGCAACCAAGGGCAAGCAGCGCCAGTGTCAGGTACATCGCTTTCGCGGACTCCTGCGCGCCAGCCGCCGCCTCGCTGCGTGCTACGCCCAGGAAGGCGATGCCGTAGAAGCGCACGAAACAGGCGACAGCGAGGCCGCCGGTAAGCGCGAGGGCCGCAAGTGCCCCCACGCCGGCAAGGCCGGAAGCGGTGCTCTCGTCGCTGGCGGCCAGGTCCAGCAGGCTGCGCAGCAGGAGCCACTCACTGGCGAAACCGTTGAACGGCGGCAACGCTGCAACGGCGAGGCTCCCGGCGAGAAGAGCCGCGCCCGTGACGGGCATGCGCCGCGCCAGACCGCCAAGGCGGTCCAGGTTCAGCGTGTGCGTGGCGGTCTGAATCGAGCCCGCGCCGAGGAAAAGCAGCGTCTTGAACCAGGCGTGGTTGGCGGCGTGGAGCAGGCCTGCGACGAGAGCCGCCGCCGCCAGCGTCTCCTGCCCGCTGGCCCGGAACGCCAGGGCCGCCCCCAGAGCGATCGTGATGATGCCGACGTTTTCGACCGTACTGAACGCGAGGATGCGTTTCACGTCTTGCTCCATGAGCGCGTAGAGCACGCCCATCACGGCACTGAGACCGCCAAGAGCCATGAGCAGCACCGCCCACCACGTCTCGCCGGGCGCCAGCATCTCGAAGCTGACGCGCACGAGTCCGTAGAGCCCCACCTTCACCATCGCGGCGGACATCAGGGCTGAGACGTGCGAGGGCGCCACCGGGTGGGCGCGCGGCAACCAGACGTGAAGCGGCATCAAACCCGCCTTTGTCCCGAACCCGATCAGGGCGAAGACAAATGCCAGCGACGCGGTGGCGCCGGTCAGCGGGTTGGCCGCCATGGCTTCGAACGAAGTGGAGCCGGCGTGATCGGCGACGATGAAGAACGTCGCGAAGACGAAGACGCTGCTCGCGTGAGTCATGACCAGGTAGAGGATTGCCGCCAGGCGCCGAGGCTGTGGCGTGCCGTCGCCAATCACGAGGATGAAGCTGGAAAGCGCCATCGCCTCCCAGGCGACGAGGAAGCTGTAGACGTTGCCGGCTGCGACCACGAGCAGCATGCTCAGCACAAACATCGGGTAGACCGCGTCATCGAGGCTGCTGTGATGGGCGTAGGAGCTGCCGAAGACGGATGCGGCCAGGGCGACACCGGAGACGATCGCCGCGAAGAACGCGCCGGTGGCGTCCATCCTGACCTGCAGCTCAGCGTAGGGCGCAGGCGACCACAGGCTGAACTGCAACGCGTCGCCACTGAGTACGACGCTGATCGAGACTGCCAGAGCGAGGCCTGATGCCGCGGCGACGAGCCAGAACGAGATCTTCAGACGGCGCGTGGGAGGAAGGAGCGATGTTAAGGGCGCTGCGACCAGGATGAACAGAGCCAGCCGCAGCGCCTGACTAACCCAGGGGTCATCCAAATGTGCTTCTCAATCGCTTTCGTAGATGCCGATGTCGGACGGCCGGGGTAACGGACGGCCTCTATATCGCAATATCGCTATATTAGGTGATAGACGTGGTTTCAGACAAGCCGTGAATCAACGGATCGCCTGAGTTCAGAGATGACGTGTCCCTCTCCGCCGCAGGCCCTCTTGCGTACAATCTCGGCTGATTGCCGGGCGAGCAGGCCGGTCAGGACTGGCACCGCGTGCGTCGTCCACGCCTGGTTGCCTCGACCCGTGATGGCAGCTAAGATGGTATCTTGCAATATAGCAAGGAAGAGATATGGAAACAGCTCTCAAGAAGTTCAAGGCGGAGTTCTTCAAGGCACTCGCCCATCCCGGCAGGATTCAGATCATCGAGTGCCTGAGGGCGGGCGAGAAGACCGTCGGCGAGATCCAGGCATTCCTGGTTGATGAGCCGGCCAGCGCCTCGCAGCACCTAGCGCTTTTGCGCGCCAAGGGCATCGTAGAGGGACGCAAGAGCGGTACCAGCGTCTTTTACCGGGTCCGTGACCCGAAGATCTTCGAGCTGCTCGATGTAGCGAGGGAGATATTCAACGCGCATCTCATCGACACGCAGGAAATGCTCAGCCAGCTCGCAGACGAGGAGCAGGCCGTGGCCGGTACGTCGTTGCCGCGTGCGCCGTGAATGGGAGGCGAGATCGTGGCACCTTCCTGTCCTGCAATTGATTGGCTGAGCTTCTTCGCCGCGATGGACGGTCAGAGGCAGCAGGAGTTTGAGACTGACCTCGCTGTCCGTGACATAAGCCTGGGCGAGTACATGGAAATCGTCGAGCAGGCGGCAATGGAAGCCTGCAGCCAGACGGAACCCCGCGAATCAACCCCGCTGGATGAACAAGAACTGCTCAGCATCGCAACCGCGATGCTCACCGGTTACGTGAGCCGCAAGCGGTTGCTCGCGGGCCATTCCTGGGAAGCGGGCGTCGCCCATCTCCGCGAATCGCCTTGGCCGGACGCCGGCGAAGGACGATTGGCCGCGGATGTGAGGAAGGGCGTCGTTTTGGCCCGGCGCCTGCAACTCCGCGCCGTCATCCACAGCCGTATCGAGGCCATCAAGGCTGGCCTGATCATGCCCTAGGATGAGCCGAGCGCCTACGGGCGGCCAACCGCGAAAGCAAGCCCGCGAGAGCCGAGTCGTCGTGACCGGCCTGGGCACCGTGACGCCGATCGGCAGTGACGTCAGCACGACCTGGGAATCGATCCTGGCCGGCCGTTCCGGTATCGACAGGCTGAGCCGCTTTGAGCATCCGGAATCTGAGGGCGCGATCGCGGGCGAGGTCTGCGATTTCCAGTTTACGAAGCGCCTGCCGGCAAAAATGGTCCGTCACACTGACCGGTCTGTCCAGTACGGCGTGGCGGCCGCCCTCGAGGCGTTGGACGACGCCGGCCTACAGGCCGAAACCGGCCTCGGACGCCGGGCCGGTGTTGTCTTCGGCTCCAGCCTTGGAGGCCACGTCCTGCTTGAATCGCAAAGCGCCGTGCTGCGAAAACAGGGACCGCGGCGCGTGAGTCCTTTCATGCTGCCCAACATCCTCCCCGCCGCGGCCACTTTCTACGAGGCGGGAGGGCGATTGACAGCGTCCTGTCGAGGGGCGATAGCCTCAAGCGAGAATTTGCCAGTCACTACGGGGATAGGTTCCTTCGCGTAGGTGAGTTCTTTCGAGAAGTTCAAGGCCAGGTCGAAATTGTCGACCTGCGGAAGGTCATTCCGGAGCTGGCGTCCATAGCCCTTCCCGTTGAAGGCCTTTCGCTACAGGAACTCTGATGTCGCACTATTTACACATCGTGTAACCAGACATAACGCTAGGACGGCCAATTAACACGAGCATTAACTGCATACAACTCTTCTGTAAACCAGCCGTCATTTGAACGTCATCCGGACGCAACATCGTTGAAACAAGCGCTTCTTAGGCTGCCATTGTATGCAATCGCCGCCTTTGAACCCAACGCTGACCCGCTCGGAGCGCCTGCTGGAAACGCTGCGTATGGACATCGCCATGGGTGCGCTGCCCGGTGGCACTCGTCTCACGGAGGAGTGGCTGGCTGAGCGTTACGGCGTTAGCCGGACTCCGGTGCGCGAGACCTTGCGCGTGCTGGCAAGAGAGTCGTTGCTCTCGTACACACCACGCTCGGGCTACGTCGTGCAGTCCATCGACCTGGATGAGATGGACGACCTCTATGCGGTGCGCATCGCCATCGAAGAACAGTCAGCGCAGCGCCTCGTGTCGGCCGGGCAGGAAGGCATCCTCAACAACCTCCTGGAGTTCTGGGGTGACATGCCGGAGCACGTGACCTCCGGCGACATTACCCTGGTCTACGCGGACGAGCACTTCCACGAAACCCTGGCGACAGCCAGCCAGAGCACGGTGCTGGCTCCCATGCTGGAGACGATCAACCGGCGGCTGCACGTCCTGCGGACCCGCGACTTCGTCAGCGGGGATAGGGTGCGTCTCACCTTCGACCAGCACTCGGCGATCTTGCGCACGCTGCTCGCCGGCGATGCGAAGCTAGCCCAGGCGATGCTGCGCGCGCACATCCTGGAGAGCCACGCCTTCGTTCGGGGCAGCTTCATCGAACAGAGAGGCGGCCAGGAATGACCGCTTCAGTCGGTGCACGCGTCGGTTCTGTCACGTCGCCAGCGCACCTACCCGAAGCGCCGGTCCTGTCTGTCCGAGGCTTGACCAAGCGTTTCGCCGACGTTGTCGCAGCCAACTCCCTGGACCTCGACTTCTACAAGAGTGAGGTCCACGCGATCCTCGGCGAGAACGGAGCCGGCAAGAGCACGCTGGTGAAGATGCTCTACGGCTTCTACCGGCCGGACCAGGGAGAGATGATTCTCTCGGGCGAACCGGTCGACTTCCGCTCTCCGGCCGACGCGCGGCGACGCGGCATCGGCATGGTTTTCCAGAACTTCACGCTGATACCGGCGCTCACGGTGCTGGAGAACATCGCCCTGGTGACCGAGAGCCGGGGCTTCAGAATCGACTTTGCTGCGCTGGCCAGGCGGATACGCGAGCTTTCCGGGCAATACGGCCTCGAAGTCAAACCGTCAGCCTACGTGCGCGACCTCTCGATCGGTGAACAGCAGCGCGTCGAGATCCTCAAGGCGCTGGCCTGCGACCCTTCGATCCTCATCCTGGACGAACCGACGAGCGTCCTGGCGCCTCACGAAGTGGAAAGCCTGCTGGAGATCGTCCATCGGCTGCGTGAGGACGGCTTTTCCGTGATCCTGATCACCCACAAGCTGGGTGAGGTCTTCGCCTGCGCCACGCGAGTGTCCGTGTTGCGGCGCGGCACTCTCGCGGGGACCGGCCTGCTGAAGGACTACGACCAGCGATCGCTCCTGACGCTGATGCTCGGTGAGCGCGCCGCCGATGAGTCCGACCCGGAGACGCGGGGCGGCGCGGCTCTCGAAGACGAGGGCTTCGCCCTGAGAGGGGTCTCCTTCAAGGCCGAAGACGGCCGCACCACACTCCACGACGTCAGCATCGAGATCCGTCTGGGCGAAGTGGTCGGCATCGCCGCCGTATCCGGCAACGGGCAGGCCTCCCTGGGCGATGCCTTCCTCGGCACCGGCAGCGTCATCAAGGGCAGCGTGCACGTCGGCGGTCGCGACGTCACACGCGATGACGTCGAATCGCGGCTCGCGGCCGGGCTGGCGATCATCCCCGAGGACCCGATCCGCGACGGCTCGGTGGCGGAGATGATGGTGCGCGAAAACCTCAACATCTCCAGCGGGCCCGGCTCGTCCAAGCGCTGGCTCCTGCACCCCGGAGAGATCATCAAGCGCGCCCTCGCGGCGGCAGAGCGCTCGCCGTTCCCGCTGCCCACGCTTACGAGACGGCTCGGCTCGCTGTCCGGCGGGAACATTCAGCGCGTCGTACTGGCCCGCGAGCTAAACGAGCACTGCAAGTTCCTGCTGGCCTATTACCCCACCCGCGGGCTGGACCTCACTTCCACCCGGGCAGTCCGGCAGCGCCTGCTGGATTTGAAGTACGCGGGCAAGGCGGTACTACTGATCTCCGAAGACCTCGACGAGCTGCGAGCGCTTTGCGACCGCATCGTCGTGCTGCACGAGGGCTCCATTCAAGGCACCTTCTTGCGCGCGGAAGCCGACGTGATGGAGATCGGGCGGCTGATGACCGGAGGTCGCAACTGATGGCGACGCTGCGCATCGCCGCCGGCTGGGCCGAGCGTCCCCCTATGAGCCGTCTCGTGCCCGCGGCGACCACGGCAGGCCGTTACACGCTGGTTTTCGTGGCCGGCGTGCTGATTTTCGCGCTCATCCTGCTGGCTGACGGGCACAACGCTTACGACGCCCTCAAGACCATGTACGACAACTCGATCGCCTCTGAATTCGGGCGACAGGAGATCCTCGTCAAGATGATCCCGTTCGGTCTATGCGCGGCAGCCACGGCGATACCCGCCCGGGCCGGCTTGATCAACGTTGGCGGCGAGGGACAGTTCTATATGGGCGCGCTGTTCGCCAGCGGCGTCATCCTGTTCAGCGGCCTGCCGAGCGCCTTACTGCTGCCTGCAGCGTTCGCTGGCGGGGCGGTGGGTGGCGGAGCCTGGGCGGGCGTTACGGCGCTGTTGAGGATCAAAGGCAACGTCAACGAAGCGATCTCGTCGTTGTTGCTCAACTTCGTCGCCATTCAGATCGTGAACTACTTCGTCTACGGCCCCTGGCGCGACCCCGAGGGTCCCGCCTGGCCCTACTCCGCCGTCTTCCCGGACGCCGCGACGTTGCCGGTGATCTACGGCAGCCGCGTCACGGCAGCGATCTTCCTCGTGTTCGGCGTGCTCGCAGCGATGTTCATCGTGTTTCGCTTCACCAGGGTTGGCTTCCGGGTCCGGGTCGTGGGAGGCAACGCGGAGGCGGCCGAGCGCAGCGGCATTTCTGTTGGCAAGTACCTCTTCTGGTCGCTGGCCATCGGCGGTGCGGTCGCCGGCCTGGCGGGCATGGCGGAGGTCACCGGCATCCAGGGAAGGCTGCGTTCCGGCATTTCCGTCCAGTATGGCTATATCGGCTTCCTGGCGAGCTGGCTGGGCGGTCATTCACCACTCGGTATTCTCCTGGCGGTTGCATTGTTTGGCGCGATCTCGGTCGGCGGCGATAGCCTGCAAATCGGCGCGGGACTGCCCGCATCCTCGGTGAACATTCTCATGTCGCTGATCCTGTTCGGCGTACTGGCCAGCCGCCGGAACGTCTGGAAGGTCGGGGGCTAGCGATGAGCTTCGTGGCTGACGTCAGCACGGGCGCCGTGAGAGCGGGCTCCTCAGTGATGCTCGCCACGTACGGCGAGATCATCTCGGAGCGCGCGGGCATCATCAACCTCGGCGTCGAAGGTTGCATGATCGCCGGGGCGTGCAGTGGCTTCATCGTCACGGCGGAAACCGGCAGCCCGTACGCCGGCATCGCCGCGGCGCTCCTCGCAGGCGCGGCGATGGCATCGATCCACGCCTTCATGGTAATCACGCGTGGCGCCAACCAGCTCGCCAGCGGCCTGGCGCTCATGTTCCTGGGGCTGGGGCTCACGGGATACGCCGGCAGGCCCTACGTCAGCAGCAAGATCCACGGTTTGAACACCGTGGAGCTGCCCTTGCTTTCAGACGTCCCGGTTCTCGGCGACGTGCTCTTCTCGCACGACATCCTGACTTACGCGGCGTTCTTGCTGGGACCGATCCTGTGGTTCTTCATGTTCAAGACGCGCCCGGGGCTGAATCTGCGGGCCGTCGGCGAAAGCACAGACGCAGCCTTTGCTGCCGGCCTCAACCCCAAGCGGATCCAGTACATGGCAGTGATCGCGGGCGGAGCACTGGCCGGCCTGGGCGGCGCTCAACTGTCGCTGGCGTATACGCAGAGCTGGGTTGAAGGCATGACCAACGGCCGCGGCTTCATCGCGGTGGCGCTGGTGATCTTCGCGATGTGGAGCCCCATGCGAGGCATGGCCGGGGCGCTGCTATTCGGTGGTGCCGTGGCGTTTCAGCTGCAGCTGCAGGCGCGGGGCGTGGGCGTCTCGCCGTTCTTGCTCGATATGACGCCGTACCTGATGACAATTGCCGTGTTGTTGATCTGGGTCCGCATAGGCCGCGACTCGTTCCCCGCCGGGCTGAAGGCGGTGTTCCGGGGAACGGGATAGGCCTGCCCACCCTGCCAATTCGTCCGTGTGTCCAGCACAAAACTCAAAGGAGGAAGGATCAGACCTATGAGGCGAAGTTTACCACGATGGCTATTCTTGCTAGCCGGCGTTTTCGCCGTAAGCGCCTTCGCGATGGCTTGCGGGGGTGGCGGCGACGACGAGGGCGACTCGGACTCGGGATCGAGTTCAGCCAGCAAAACGACCACCGTCGGGTTCCTCTACGTAGGGACCATCGATGACGGCGGCTACAACCAGGCGGCCTACCAGGGCGAGGTGGCCGTCTCGAAGATGGCGGGCGTGAAAACGATCCACGCCGAGAACGTCCCGGAGACGGCCGAAGCGGAACGCGTGATGGAGCAGATGATCCAGCAGGGTGCGACGATCATCTTCCCCACCAGCTTCGGCCACCTCGATCCGGCGCTCAACGTCGCCAAGAAGCACCCAGACGTCACTTTCTTCCACGAAGGCGGACTCAAGTCGTCCGACAACCTGGGGACGTTCTTCGGGACGATCTGGCAAACGGAGTACCTGGCGGGCATGGCGGCAGGCAGCGCCTCGAAGACGGCCAAACTCGGCTTTGTCGTGGCGTTCCCGATCTCTCAGACCCTGCTCAACATCAACGCCTTCCACCTGGGCGCCAAGTCCGTCAATCCCAGCGTGACCACCACGGTTGTCTTCACCGGCAACTGGTGTGACCCCGCGAAAAACGCCGAGGCCACTCAGAGCCTGGTGAGTCAGGGGATAGACGTGATCACCCAGCACCAGGACTGTCCTGTACCCGTGATCCAGGCCGCGGAGAAGGCCGGCATCATGAGCGTGGGCTACCACGTGGACGACACGAAGTTCGCGCCCAACGGCTGGCTGACCGCCGCGGTCTGGGACTGGACCAAGCTTTTCCCGGACCTCGTGACGCAGGCGATCAACAAGACCTACAAGCCCGCCGTGCAGCGCTTCTTCCTCAAGGACGGAGTCGTGAACCTGGCGCCCTACGGCCCCAAGGTCCCCGCTGACGTCAAGACGAAGATCGACACGGCAAAGACGACGATGGCCGGCAGCGACCCATTCCTCGCGTTTATCGGTCCCGTCAAGGACCAGAAGGGCAACGTGGTCATAGCGGCCGGCACGAAGCCGACGATCGAGTTCCTCGAGTCGATCAAGTGGCTGGCGGAAGGCGTTGTTGGCACCATACCTAACTAGCTAACAGACCGGCGGGGCGTCGCGGACGGCGCCCCGCCGGTTACGAATCAAGAGAACGGAATGAGCACCGTAGCATCTCGACCGTACCGCTGGCCGTATCACGGCGACGTCAAGCCTGAGCAGACGGGAGTGCTCGTCTTCAGCGACCTCGACGGGCCGCCGAGCGGCTCTCCGGCACTGGCCAACCTAGAGGCGTTCATCGAGCGGGCACGGCGCACCGGCATGACGGTGGTCCACCTGCCGGGCGCTGACTCGGAACCACCGATTAGTGTGCTGCCAGGGGATCTGACCTGCCGGCGTCCGGCATACGGCGCCTTCACGGGCACGGACCTCGAGCTGCTGCTGCGAGGCGCGGGCCTCAGCGACCTGCTGCTCGCGGGCTTCCCGGTGGAGCTCGGTGCCGACTGCAGCATGCGCGAGGCGAACGATCTGGGTTACGAGTGCCTCCTGCTGGAAGACTGCTGCACTGCACTGAGCGATCAGACGCTTGCCGGCGCCGTCAGCAGCGTGCAGATGTCAGGAGGCATCTTCGGGGCCGTCGCGACTTCGGAGGAGGTCATTGCGGCGCTGACGAGCTCCTCGGAGGAGGGGACGAAATGACAACTCAAGTAAGAGCCGAACCTTATGATTGGCCTTTCGATGGCGCCATCGTGCCGGAGAGGACGGCGCTGGTGCTGGTCGATTGGCAGCATGACTTCTGCGGCCCCGGCGGCTATGTCGACAAGATGGGCTACGACCTCAACCTGACGCGGGCCGGCGTCGAGCCGACGCGCAAGGTGCTCGACCTGTGCCGGCAGATAGAGGGGATGACCATCCTGCACACGCGCGAGGGCCACAAGCCTGACCTTTCCGACTGCCCGCCGAACAAGCTGTGGCGTTCGAAGCAGATCGGCGCGGGCATCGGCGAGATGGGCCCTTGCGGCCGCATCCTCGTGCGCGGCGAGCCCGGCTGGGAGATCATCCCCGAGCTGGCGCCGTTGCCCGGCGAGCCCGTGATCGATAAGCCGACGAAGGGCGCGTTCGGCGCCACGGACATCGACCTCGTCCTGCGCAATCGCGGTATCACGCACCTGATCTTCACCGGCATCACGACGGACGTCTGCGTCCACACGATCATGCGTGAGGCTAACGACCGCGGCTACGAGTGCCTGCTGCTGCGCGACTGCACCGGGGCGACGGACTACGGCAACTATCTGGCCGCCGTCAAAATCGTCACGATGCAGAACGGCGTTTTCGGGGCAGTCGCGGATTCGCCGGACCTGATTGAGGCGCTCTCGTCCCTCTCGCGCGTCGCCTCGGTATGACGGCACCGGTACCCGCTGCAGATCAGCTCTTTAGCGTCGCTCTCGAATCGGTTCAAACGTACCCGTTGGAGAAGGGTCGCCGGCCGGCCTTCGCGCTGCCGCCAGCCGCTCCGCGCCGGCCACGCGTCACCGGCGGTGCGGTGTCCGGCCCCGACGGCGACATCTGGTCGACTCTGGCCTCGCTGAGGGCCGGCCGCCTGTCTGTGCGCGACCTGATCCGTGGTTGCCTGGAGCGGATCGAGGCGCACAGCGACCGGCTCGTCGCCTTCGAGTTCGTGGCCAATGTCCAGGAATACGCGCTGCGCCTGGACAACGAGACCGCCTCCGGTACCACGCGAGGTCCGCTGCACGGCATCCCAATCAGCGTGAAGGACATCATCGACGTGAAGGGGATGCCCACGACGGGTAGCTCGCGGGCTCTGCCACCCCACGTCGCCGGCCACGACGCCACGGCCGTCAAGCATCTGCGGGACGCCGGCGCGGTGTTGATCGGGAAGACGGTGACGCACGAGTTCGCGCTGGGCGTGACGACGCCGCAGTCCCGCAACCCCTGGGACGAGACGCGGGTGCCCGGCGGATCGAGCGGCGGATCGGCGATCGCGGTCGCAACGCGCATGTCCCTCGGCTCGCTGGGCAGCGACACCAGGGCGTCGATCCGGGTACCGGCGGCGCTCTCGGGCGTCGTTGGCTTTCGCCCGACGACCGGGCTGGTGCCGATCGACAGCTGGCTGACGCTGTCCTGGAGCCTGGACGTCCTGGCCCCTTTGGCCCGAAGCGTCCGTGACATCGCGCTGCTCATAGACGTGCTGACCGCTTCCGGGTCGCGGTTCAGAGACGCTTTGCCCGGTTCAATCTCCGGACTGAAGATCGGCTACTCTGACGCTTTCGGCGCAGGGAGAGAGGCGGGAGTCGACGAGCGCTTCGAAGCCTCCCTGGAAGCCGCACGCAAGGCGGGGGCCGAAGTCGTCCAGTGCCACGCCCTGACGGAGGAGGACGTGCAGTTGGCGAACTACGCCGGCATGATCATCAGCCGCGTGGAGGCGGCTCAGTTCCACTCAGACGCCGGCACCGACCTGGCGATGTGCACACCGGAGGTGCGAACGCAACTCTCCCAGGCCGGCGAGGTCGCCGCGGTGGACTACGTGCGCTGCCTGCGCATACGCGAGAAACTGCACGAGAGGTTCCTCGGCGCCTTCTCCGGAATCGACCTGTTGATCATGCCGACTTCGGGAGTGGTCGCTCCCGCCGTGGAGGAAGCAGCGAAGTACCTGCTGGTCCTTTCCGAGACGTGTATTCCCTGGAGCCTCGTCGGCTTTCCGGCGATCAGCCTGTTCTCCGGGATGAGCGATGGTCTCCCCACCGGCGTCCAGCTCGTGGCTCCCTCCAGCCAAGACGCGTTTCTGCTCGCCGCCGCCCACGCCCTGGAGCGCGAGCTACCGCCGATACCGGAGTGGCCCGAATGAAGGACGGCGCCGACGCCATCGGCCGCATCATGGGTCTCGATCCCGAGATTGCCTACGAGACGCTGGTCGCGAACTACGGCCGAGACATTGCGGACGAGGTCATTGGCATCGGCCGGATCTGGAACCGGCCCGGACTGACGCGGCGCGAGCGCAGCTTCGTCGCTCTGGCCGCCTTGACGACGCTCGGGACGAAGGACCGGCTGCGCCTGCACATCGGCGCGGCGCTGAATCACGGCGCGAGCCGAGAGGAGATCGAGGAAGTCATCCTGACGCTAATGATCTACGCCGGGCACGCGCGCGCTACGGAAGCAATCGAGGTGGCACGGGAGGTCTTCAGAGAGCGGGGACTGCTAGTTCGTGATTAGCTCATAATCATTTCTTTCCCGAATGTCTCTACCGACACTACGTCCTCATCGTGTTGGCGAGGCACAACCGCCCTGGGTCAGTCTGGCGCAGGGTGCCCCAAGGGTGAGAGAATCCCGGCGCAATGCCTCAGGAGCAGTACTCGATCCCGGTCCGACTCTTAGACGGCAAGACGCTCGCTGCGACGAGGACAGGGAACAACGCTGCATGGCTGTGTGCCTGCTCGCGGGCTACGCCGCTTGTTGGCTATTCCGATGAAATCCGTTTACCTCGCGAGTATTCGGTCGTCAGCTGCCCTGATTGCCGCCGAAGCTATCGCGTTGTTGGCCCCGGTCTAAAGAAAGTTCCGACCCACGTCGAGGAAGTGCGGAAGGGCTAGGGGTCTCGCGAGCCGCGAAGGGCGGTCACGAGAGGCGGACTGGCCGGAGATTCGTTCGGTGACACTATGGCCAGATCGTGTAACCAGACCTAGCCTGAAGTCGCCACTATCGTTTGATAGTGTCAGGGTTCAACTGGAACGCACGCGTTCCTCCAAGCGGGCGGGGCGGTCGAACTCAACGGCGGCTGCATCGCATCGAGAACACGGACTCCGACGTAAAGTGTCGAGATGAGCTTCGCAGCACGCTAATCCCCTCCGCCGGCCGATTGCGCGTCGCATCGTCAGAATCCGAATTGGAATCGGTGACGGCACGATCAGACGGGGCTGCAAGATAGGGATTCTGGAAGCCAGCCGCGAAGGGCGAATGCCCGGCCGTCAAGGGCGGTCTTGAAATGATGTCTCGACTTAGGCCAGGAGCTCGGTCACGACATCGAGAAGCCGTTGAGGGTCGAACGGCTTCTCGATGGCGGCCTGGGCGCCGAGTTCTCGCTGAGCAGCGCGGGCGCCATAGGCGGAGGCAATTAGCACCGGTGTGTCCTTACCCTTTTCGCGCAACTCTTTCAGGAAGGTGCGTCCGTCCATGCGTGGCATCCGGAGATCCAGGATGATGACGTCTACTTCCTGACCGTTCAGTAGGTTGAGCGCGGCCAGTCCGTCGGAGGCCGTGAGGACGTTCAGGCCGGCGAGAGCGAGCACCGTAGAGACAAGCTTGGTGAGGTTTCGGTCGTCATCAACAATTAGCACGCTGCGGGTGGCAAGCTTCTCTTCAGATCGCATGGCTTCGCGGGCGAACGCTCAAATTCAGCTCCTATTCACAGTCCTGCCTTATTGTCGTGCAGGATTTTTGATACGAGAAGTGAAATGAGGTTTGATTATGCGCTGCGCCCCCGTTTGCAAGATTTCTGAAATCACCCCAACGACACATTCGCACCGCAGCGAACTGTGAGAAAAATGAAAGCCAACCCTGAAAATTTCTGACGCAATGTTCGCTAGCCTATCGAAAGCAACATGCTGAAACGAAGAAACTCCAAGGGGAACGTGGAGAAGCCGTGGCGGCTGCGCACGCGACTCGGCGTCGCGTTGATTGCCCTGTTCATTGCGATCTTCGTGATGATGCTGCTTTCTCATTATGAGTACTCGAAAGACCGCCGTGAAGCGCGTGTTGACGGCATGCAGAATACGAGCCGCACGGTCGCTGCCCTGTTCGACGGATTCATACGTGACCTGGAGAGTTTCTCGCTTTCAACCGCGATCACTCTGGGAGATGCGCGGACGCCGATCACGGTCGAAGACAGTCCGCGCCTGCAGCCATCGGTGGGGCCGTATCTGCAGCACCTGTTTGAGAGTTACGGCATTTTGCGGGCCATATTCGTCACGGATCTTCAGGGCCGGGTGGTTTATAGCAACCAGGGGACGCCTCCGGGAGTCGACCTCTCTTCGCGCGACTACATTCAGGCCCTCCGGAACGGGGCGACCGACTACTGGTCGGGCGGGTTCCCGGGCTCCGAGACAGGCAACACGACAATTGCCTATTCGCGGGCGATTGTGAACCCGGATGGTGCCTCTACGGGGTTCTTGGTTATTGCATTCTTCCCTTCAGAGCTGGCCTCACGGCTGCCTGGTGGGCTGGCGGGCAACGGACACATCAGTCTCTTTGATGAAAACGGGACGCTCCTGTTACACCTGCCATCGTCGGAGGCTTCACCAAGCCCAGCAGGAATAGATGTCTCTTCCTGGCCGCCATTTGCCGCTGCGCAGGGCGGTTCCGAAGTGGTTCTGCGCGACAGTGAGATCCCGGCGTCTTCTGGCGACACTTACGGCAGCCTAGTGCCACTGCGCGGTGCTCACTGGGTAGCGGGCTATACGCTCCCATCCAGGGAGATCGACGGCAGCGCCAACGCTCTGTTTCGCAGGAATCTACTGATATTCTCCACCATCCTGGCCGCAGGACTCGGCGTGATGCTTTTCATCGCGGACCGCTTGTCTCAGCCACTTACCCGGCTGGCGACAGCCGCCGGGGCGATCGCGCGGGGCGAATCTGTGAGCGACCTGCTGGACACAAAGCACTCGGATGCGGAGATCGCGACGCTGGCGGCGACCATGGACGTGATGCAGCGGGCGATTCGAGTGCGGGAGGAACAGTTGCAGGGTCAAAGCGCCGCGCTGGAATCAATCGAGCAT
Organism: Dehalococcoidia bacterium; assembly: GCA_035293185.1. Classification (GTDB taxonomy): domain Bacteria; phylum Chloroflexota; class Dehalococcoidia; order DSTF01; family WHTK01; genus WHTK01. Next base: position 23,515 of record DATDOP010000317.1, read on the forward strand.
ATTGGTGAGGCGCTGGCAAGCGAGCTTGACCTGGAGAAAGTGGTTGGCGCGATCACCGAATCGGGCATCGCTCTGATGGATGCGGAGGCGGCGCTGTTCCTGATGCGGGCTGGTGCTTCCGGCGAGTTCGAGGTCATCAGCTCCGCGGGCCCAAAGCCGTCCGTGATCCTGCCGCTGGAAGATCCGCTGGTCCAGGAAGTGGTGGGCGGCACCCGAGTCCAAGTCGCCGGTCTGGCTGCGCCGCACGCGAGTCCGACGTTGGCCAACGTTGAGGGTACTGCTGGCCGCGCTAGAAGCTCGCTGGGTATGCCGGTTATCTCGCGATCAGGTGAGATCGAGGGCGCGCTTGTGCTATTTCACTCCAACCCGGATGCGTTCAACAGCCTCCACCTGCGAATGGCCACGGGTTTGGCCCGGTGGGCCGGGATCGTCGTCGAAAATGCCAAACTCTACAAGCAGAGCCAGCAGGTGCTGGAGCTGCTCCGGCAGGCCAATATTTCTAAGGACGAGTTCCTGGCAATCGTCTCGCACGAGCTGCGCACGCCAATTACCACGATCTATGGAGGCACTCGTCTCCTGCGTGTACGGCGTAAGAACCTTCCCGAGCAGGCTGTTGAGGACTTATTCGAGTCAGTCTCGGAGGAGGCGGAGCGCCTCTATCTGCTGGTCGAAGACTTACTGGCCATCGCCAGGACCGAAATGGCGGAGGAGGTCGAGCGAGAACCGGTGGCGCTGGCCATGATCGTTGAACAGGCTGTCGCGTTGTTTTCGCGCGGCCATGAACGAGAGGTAGACCTTCGGATCGAGGCGGACCTGCCTCCAGCCCTTGGTGAGCCGACCTACGTTCAGCAGGTGGTAACCAACCTGATATCGAATGCCCATAAGTACACGCCGCCGGAGCATCCAATCGAGGTTGAGGCGACCGCGGATCGTGCCGAGCTTATCGTACGTGTCATGGACCGCGGGCCGGGAGTGACCGACCCCGAGCTTGAGCAGATCTTTGAGAGCTTCTACCGCTCTCGCGAGGCCGCAGAGCGAGCCACCGGTAAGGGACTGGGGCTGACTGTCTGCAAGAGGCTGATCGAAGCGCTAGGCGGGCGGATTTGGGCAGAGAACCGGACCGGAGGCGGACTGGTCGTGAGCTTCACGCTCGAGATCGCGGCACTAGAAGCACCTGAGTTGACCATTGAGGAACAGAGCTGCCGCTATCACCGACCGGTTAATGGGTGAATGTGAGGGCAGCAAGTGTATTCGAGAGACCGTTCTGCAAAAGGAGCTACTTAAATGACGACGATGCCGCTAATTCTGGTCGTGGACGATGACGCCAACATACTCCACTTCATCAAGCTGGAGCTGATGAGCCAGGAGTTCCGCGTAGTCACCACGCAGGATGGCGCAGAGGCGCTGAAGTTCGCCGAGGAGCAGCGGCCAGACCTGGTGGTTCTGGACGTGGTCATGCCAAACATGAGCGGATTGGAGGTCATGCGGCGTTTGAGAGAAATCAGCCGCGTGCCGATCATCCTGCTTACGGGGCGAAACCGCGACCAGGACAAGGTTCGTGGCTTGGACATGGGTGCGGATGACTACGTGGCCAAGCCTTTCAATCCCGACGAGCTCAGCGCGCGAGTGAGGGCCGTCTTACGCCGCGGTCAAATGCTCGATGAGGGTAAGGAAAAAGTCCTGAGAAACGGAAACGTAGAAATAGACCTGGAGAAGCGGTTGGTCAAGAAGGGCGGCGAGATCGTCACCTTGACGCGGACGGAGTGGATGCTGCTCCAATACCTGGCGTTGAACGCCGGCCGAGTGATCGTCAACAGTGAGCTGTTGACGCGCGTCTGGGGCGTGGAGTACTCGAGCGACATCCAGTACCTCCGCGTCTGGATATCGCGGATTCGCCACAAGCTCGGGGAAGACACCTCGAACCAAACGTTGATAAAGACGATGCCGGGCGTGGGCTACTTGCTCACCGTGGACGAGGCGGTCCTGGCTGAAGACGGCGTGGGAGCAGCCGTCTGAGTCGATACGAAAAGCTAGAGGAGCTGGTGCGACAACTTCCGTCTCAGGGCACGTCCTGGCTTCTCCTTGCTGAGATCAACAACGCGTGGAGGGACGTGGGTACGCGTCTTCTTCGACACGTACAGCGTCCGGAGTCGCCTTGTGTTAGGCTCTACGCCTCCACTCTGTAATGTGGACTGGTAACGTTGGGCAACAACCACATGGCCTACTGCGCGCGGCCGCAATGACGTCCCAGAATGACCCAAAGTTCGCCCAATTCCTGCGCCGGCGCGAACGGCTCAACGCGCGCCTCGACGCTACCCGGGCGCAGTTCGACACCTGGCTAGTCGAGCACACTTCCGGCGCTGGGCCCTCGATAGTCGCTCTCGCGACGTTGGAAGCGCTGCTCAAGACAAGACGAGACGCCTTGGCCGAACTCGTCGCCCTGGACGACGAATTCATGGAACACCTCATTGAGCTCAGGACAGGAGTTCGGCCAGATTAGACGCGAAAACAGGCAGCCGCTGAGCGAATATCAAAGGGACTCGCCTTCAGGTCTTCGACTGGCTGGCTTCTTCCTCGAGCTTCTCTATCTCACTCGCAAGTTCGTGGACGTATGTTGGCTGTTCCATCCTGGCGACTTCCGCATCATCGCTGCTAGGTAGGCCCAAGTGAATCCGAATCTCATTCAGCATGCCGATGAGCTTCGTGACTTCACTTTCGGCCAAGAGGTTTACCTGCAAGTCGAGTTTCGCGCGCTGATCGGACATGGTGGACTGCCGGTTTTCGCTGATCAAGACGAAGGTGGCGAGGAAGATCGCCTCCAGTGAGACGATCATCGTCAGGAAAGTGAATGGATAAGGATCGAACTGCCACATTCCCGGAAGATTCACGGCAATCCAGGCTGTAAACCAAGCCACGTGGAGCCAAACGTAGGGCATGCTGCCGGCGCCGTTGGTTATCGCTTGCGCGATATGGTCCCCCAGGGTCATTCGGCCTTTTTCACGTTGCTCAAGTTCGACAACGTCCCGAACGGTTGAGGGCGTTTCGGACACGGGAGTATCGGAGCTCGGAGCTCTGCTGGAGACAGAGTTCCGAGCCTCGTCCACTCGAAAGCCGTTCATCTTATTCGTCTCGCGGAACGCGGACTGTGTATTCGCAGATTCGCTGCTACAAGAGCTCTTTGCGAGACTGAGCAGCCCGTGCGGCGCCGATGGCGGTTTTCACGCTCTTCTCTTCTTCAGGCGGCGGAATCACAGCAGGCAAGCCGAGCGATTCGATCCACAGCTCTCGTGCCCAGCCCATCGTGTGATAGAGATGCTCGTCCTCCTGGTCCTCTACCTCAGCAACTGCGTTTCCTATTGCTGTAGCAGCCTTGCCTTTGGCAGCGTTGGCCACCTGGCCGAGGAGAGTCCAGTTCTGATGATCCTTGGTTTCCGCAAGGACGACGCACTCTGCCGCCACGATCTGGGCTGCGTCAGGGTCTGAACGCTGAGCCATCTCCATGGCTGTTACAAGTGATTCGCCATGATGACGGACGATAAGGCGGCCGGGAGTTTCGACTGTGGGGTCGAGCGAAAGCTCCGCCATGCAATCGAGCAGAATTTGCTGGTGGTGCTCGGTTTCCTCGAGGTACTTCGTCCACTCCTCTTTCAAGTTCGGCTCGCTCGCGCATCTGATTGCTGTCTTGTAGACGGCCTGGCCGCCGATTTCCGTTTCCAGAGCCTGATAGAGAAGCTCGTTCACCTGTTCCATGTCCACTGGATCCTCCTTGTCGTTCTTCCTGATCGCTTCACTGCCCATCACGGATTCAAATATGCACAAAGGGCATAGCAGTTGACGCAACGACATCCGGAGCGACGTTGCAGGATCCGTCTATTTTCAGACGTCGTGTTTGCCATCTTCGGGACACCGCCAGCACGAGGACTACAGGACCACTTGCGCCGAAGCGTTAACAAGAACCGCGATGCCCTCTCCACGCAGGGCCAACGGAGCCCTGCCAAGCCGGGTTCACTACTTTGTAATCGAGACCACTGTGCAAAGCGCACGGGCTTTACTGCTGTCCCCCTACAGTTCCGGCGTCGGTTAGTCCGAAAAGGAGGATGAAATGGCTACGGGATTAAGTCTCTTCTTGGTGGCGGCGGGGGCAATCCTGGCGCTAGGTGTGAACTACCAAACCTCAGGCATCGAAGTACAGACAATCGGCATCATCTTACTCGTGGTAGGCATCGTGGGACTCGCGTTTTCGATGTTGTTCCTTGCGAGTATCGCGCCGTTTTCCGACCGCAGTCCGCGTGACGTGCATACGCATGATCATCTTTAGTGATCTGCCGGTTATCAGAGAGGGAATCTGACGTGAGTATTCTGGCGTGGATCGTGGTGGGATTGGTTGCCGGCTTGCTGGCAAAGCTCTTGATGCCTGGGAGAGATCCGGGCGGCATCATTCTTACGATTCTCTTGGGCATCGGTGGCGCCATCGTAGGTGGTTTCGTGGCGGTCGCGCTCGGGATTAGCAACGGCGTTGACGATTTCGATATCGGCACAATTGTGCTCGCCGTTGTCGGCGCCATGACGATTCTCTTCGCCTACCGTCTAGTTCTGGGCGATCGCGTCCGAGCATAGGCGTCACCATGGCCCTGCATCTTCGTTTCCTCGCCATTTCCGCATCTAAGCCTCGCGCCCGTCATGCGGCTTCTCGACTGTCACACTATGACCAAATAGTGTGACTTGGAGGCCGAACGTTTAGCAGGAGCCTGGCTGAGTCCCGCCTACTTGCATCCAACGCCGTCGTTGTCGGGGTCTAGACGGAAGTCGTCCGGCCCAACAACGGTCACCGGCCCGATCACATACCTAGGACCGTCGCCATCTCCTGGCCAGCAGTCGTAATCGACAACGGTGGCTCGTATGCAGTCGCCTGTGTCTCTGGCAGTGCCACCGACGTACGACGAATGGCACCAATCACGCCTCTGCCAGGCCTGGTTTGTTGCCGCCGCCAAGTTGCCCTGCCGAGCGATGCACTGCCACTGATTCACCACCGCACCATCGGCACTGCTGCCCTCGTGGACCGTTAAACACTTATCCGGAAAGGCTTCACTTGAGTGCACCTCGTAAGCTCCTCCGCCGAAGAAGCCACTCCACTTTTGGTTCGGCTGACCGAGGCAATCCCACTGGTCGAGAGTGGCACCGTCCCACCATGCGTTTCCATTGACAGTCAGGCACTTGCCGCTGTGGATGAGCTTGATGTAGTGCCGGCCGTTGCCGGCGTCCACGAGTTCGATGTTGCTTCCAGGACCGCAGGTCCATTGAATGGCCACGGCGCCGTTGCGCTGATCGCCCCCGCCTATGGTCAGGCACTTGTCGCTGTTGAAAGCTCGTAGCGTCGTTTGAACGTTGTGAGCCTCAGCTGGCGCGGGACTGCCTGCAAGCAAGAGAAACGCAAGCGAAAGAAGCGCTAGGGCGTACTTCGTCATTTGCGCATGAGTCTATCACGTCGGAAGTGGCCGGGAGGATGCCCTT
>DATDOP010000318.1:0-5967 GCA_035293185.1 Dehalococcoidia bacterium
GCGGAAGCCGACTCCCTGGGACGTTCTACCCCAAGTACGAAAGTCGCGAAGGCGACAGGTGGCGCCACGGCCGGCTCCACACCGCCCCCGTCGCGTCCGACATCTTCTCCAGCAGCACATTGCACCGCCGCACGTCCTCGCCGCTGATCGACCGCAGCCGGATGTCAGCCCAGCGCAGATGCCGCTCCTCGTCCTGCAGGATCCCCTCCAGCAGCTCGCACAGCGCCGCGTCGGCCAGGCTTATCAGTCGATAGCACCGATCGTTTGTCGAAGTCTTTATCCCGCGATGCAGCGCGCACAGCTTCATCAGGTCGTTCGGCTGTGCCTGAACGATCGCGAACGCCTTCGTCACCACGTGGTCAACCGTCGATGGCTGCCGCCCGCCGCGGCGCCTGATCTCGTCGGCCAGCAACCGCAGGTGGCGCCGTTCGTCGGCCAGCTGCACGCTGATGCCCGCCTTGATGTCCGTGTCCTTCACGGACGTCGTCCAGCGTTCCAGCAGATCGATGCTCTGCAGCTTGATCTGCCAGAGGCGCGTAAGTACGTCGAAGAGCGACTCTTCGGAAACTGCTGACCGCGCGAACGCGTGTCGCATAATCCCCCACCTGTCCTAAGAATCGGCAGACGCGCCCCGAACTGTTACACCTCAGCGCGCCCAACGCCTCTGAGCGGAGCGCCCCCCTTCAGCGGGGTCTTGGGGGCGGAGCCCCCATCTTCTACACCAGCGGCTTGGGCCGGAGCCCCCATCTTCAACATCAGGAGCGCAAGGTGCCCCAAAATGCCGCAGGTTTCAACCTGCACTGTCGCTCCAAGCGCCCTCATCTCCCAAACACCAACGCCTCTGAGCGGAGCGCCTCCCTTCAGCGGGGGCTTGGGGCCGGAGACCCCATCTTCAACACCAGGAGCGCAAGGTGGCCCAAAATGCCGCAGGTTTCAACCTGCGCTGTCGCTCCAAACGCCCTCATCTCTCACACACCAGCGCCTCTGAGCGGCGCGCCCCCCTTCAGCGGGGGCTTGGGGGCCGAGCCCCCATCTTCAACACCAGCGGCTTGGGGGCGGAGCCCCCATCTTCAACACCAGCAGCGTGAGGTTGCCAAAATGCCGCAGGTTTCAACCTGCGGTGTCGCTCCAAGCGCCCCCATCTTCAACACCAGCGCAGCCCCCATCTTCACGCAGATCGCCGCCGGCCGCTCATCCGCAGTTGCTGCACCGGCGTCAGCGGGCGCTTCGGCAGACGCATCGCCCGCCGCTCTTCCTTCGATTGCTCCAGCGAGACCTCCGCCGCCGCCAACAGCTCTTCCCGGCTGCTTCCGTCCTCCGGATAAGACACGATAGCGAACGAAGCCGAAGCACCGCCCTTGCCCTCGTCCTCGGTCTCGAACACCGACAGGTTCTCTAGCTTCTCGATGATCGCGCTCGTCAACTCAACCGCCATCGCCCTGTGCGACTCCGGCAGCAGCACCGCGAACTCGTCTCCGCCGTAGCGCGCCACGATCTCCGGCAGCGAGATCGAGCTCGCCAGCGTCATCGCCACGGAGCGCAGCAGGCGATCGCCCAGCGTGTGCCCGAAGTTGGCGTTGAACTCGCCGAAGTCATCGATGTCCAGGAAGATCACCGAAAGCCCCCGGCCGAAGCGCCGCGCCCTCACCACCTCGCCCTCGAGCGTCTCCAGGAAGTAGCCCCGGCTGTGCGCCCAGGTCACCGGATCGATGCCGCCAAAGCGGGTCGTCTCTTCGCCCGCCATCAGCGCCTTGAGCGCCAGCGTGCAATGACCTGCCGCCAGCTCCAGCACCTCAACGTCCGGCTCGCGCCCGGAGAACAGGAACACGCAGACGCCGAACGATTCGCCTTCCATCACCAACGGCACAACCGCGGCCTTGTTGATTTCCAGCTGCTTGCGCATCTGGTCGCACGCTTCCTTCGGCAGCACGCCGCCGAAAATCTCGTGCACGTCAGAGGTCACGGTGACCTCGCCGCTCTCCATGATGTCGCGTAGCCAGCTGCGCACCGGCATCGGGAACTCCAGGTCCGCCAGGTTCTCGTTCGATGCGATCGACGCCTGTTCCAGGCCCGGGTCGTCCACGGACGCCAGCTGCGAAGCGGTCAACACCTCGCGGCGCCGGTCCAGCAGCAGCGGGTAAGACACGATTGCCCCCGTGACGCGCGGCGCGCGCTCCAGGAACAACGAAAGCATCTCTTCCAGCGTCCCGGCGCTGTGCAGGAACAGGCTCAGTACAGCCAGCTCGTGCAGGCGGTCCGCCTGGTCCAGCGCTTCCTCGCGGCTAACCGGCTGCTCAACCCGGCGTTCTGTCTTCGTCGCCTGGCGCAGCCGGTCCGGGTCCAGCCCCTCGGGCTGTTTGCCGGAGCCGCGTTTCGAGAACAGTTTCATGCCGCGTCCTCGTTGCCGCGGGGCTCCTTGCCGATTTCCACCGACACCCTCACCCCGTCCGACTCCACCCGGCACTTCCGTCCGAACACGGTCTGTATCGCCTGCTCCATCGCTTCGGTTGTCGGCACACTCGCGCGCGTGTTGAGGCCCACTGTCACGCTGTGCGGCGTGTAATTCAGCAAAGCGGCGTTCTCATCACAGTGGACCTGGCTCAACGTCTCGTAAACCCGCGCCAGCTCAACCCGCCCTTCCGGGTCCTTGATCACGATGACCGGCGGGCCGGACGGCTCCATGTGCGCGTTCTGCCAGTCCGGGAAAGAGAACTTCTTCGCGTCGCCGGCGGCAGCCGTCTCGCCCTCGTCCGTCTTCACCCAACCGGACGCCATCTCGGCTCGCGCGGCTTCCACGGCGCGCCGCACTTCATCCCGCACGTCGACGTCGCTGGACTCCTCGCCTGCCACGGTGGCCCCTTCGTGCTCGCCGCCCGCGCTGTCGCGTGCCCGCATCTCTGCGACCATCCGCGCCACCTCTTCGCGGCGCGTCTCCTCGTCGGCCTCACCACTCGCTTCCGCTTCGGCTCGCTCCAGCCCGGACTCAACCTGCGAGACTTCACTCGACGAATCGTCTTGCCCTGGTTCGTCGGCCTGGAATTCTGTAGCGATGACTTCGCTGCCCACGCTCTCGCCGCCACGCAGCTCAGCGACCACCCGCGCGACTTCCTGGCGGCGCGCCTCCTCTTCCTCGCTGACGTCCGACTCTGAATCCACGAATTCGCCGAGGCCTGCCGCAGGCTTGGACGCCTCGTCTGGCAGCTTGCGCAGCCCCGGCGGCTGAATCGGCACGCCCATGGGACGCGCCATCGGCCAGGAACCCTCACTCGTGGAATCCACCTCAGAATCGTCGTGTTGCTCGGCCCAGGAGCCGTCGAAGCCGTGCAGCGTCGTGACTTGATGCTCTTGATGCTCCTGACGCGCCTCCGCCACCATGCGGCTGACTTCCTCGCGACGGGCGGCGTCATCGGCCGCGGGCGGCGCCTCTTCGATCGTCGCCCCGTTGGCCGTCGGCGCCGGTTCGACGATCGCCGCGTCTGGCTCCTCGACCGGCGTTTCCGGCAGCGCCGCCGCCGCTTCGAATGCACGCACCGCGTCATCCAGCGCCGCGGCAGCTTCCGTCGTTTCCTGGCTCGGCTCCGCCTGCTCGGCGATAACCTGGGGCTGCGGGCGATAGGAACTCAGCCGGATCACAGCGCTTCGCAGGTCGGCAAGGGACTCGTTCAGGACCTCGAAACGGTTCTCGACATCCAGCACCAACCCCATCCACTCAGGGTCATCTGACGCGGGCAAGTTGTGTTCGTATTCGGACATCACGCTTCCTTGGCTGATCGTCTTTGATAATTCTCGGCTCTCTCGTAACATTTCCTCAGGTACTTTCGGCAGATTCGCCGGCCCTTTTCCACCCCAGACCTCAGAAACTCCCGCTCGGCCCGTTTCGCGTCTGGTTCCCTGCTCCCTGTTCTTTGTTCCCGCCCACCTGCCTCTCCTCCCAATGTTCCCTTTGTTCCTCCTTGTTCCCCCTGTTCCTCCCGTCGGTTATGCTCCTTGCGAATTCATGACCAGCATCCGCGAGCTTTACGACCTCGACGAACAGGCGCCGCTCGGCCTTGCCCCCGCGCGCATGCACGCCCAGGTCATCCGTCAAAGCCGCTTCGGCGAGCCCGTCCAGGCCTTCCAGCACGAAACCGTCCCCGTGCCCGAGCTCGGCCCCACCGACGTGCTCGTCAGGGTCATGGCCGCCGGCATCAACTACAACAACGTCTGGGCCTCCCTGGGCGTCCCCGTGGACGTCGTCCGCACCCACAAGCAGCGCGGCGAAGCCGGCGACGAGGAGGGCTTTCACATCGGCGGCAGCGACGCCTCCGGTATCGTCCAGGCCATCGGCCCTCAAGTCACCAACGTCAAGCCCGGCGATCAGGTCGTCCTCCACTGCGGCATGTGGGACGGGAACGACCCCCAGATCGCCGCCGGCCTCGATCCCGCCTTCAGCAACGGCTTCCGCATCTGGGGCTACGACAGCAACTGGGGCAGCTTCGGCCAGTTCACCCGCGTCCAGGCCCACCAGTGTCTGCCCAAACCGCCGCAGCTCACCTGGGAGCAGGCCGCCGCCTACACCCTGGAGGCTGCGACCGCGTACCGCATGCTCGCCTTCTGGGAGCCCCACACCGTCAAGCCCGGCGACGTCGTCCTGATTTGGGGCGGCTCCGGCGGACTCGGCTCCATGGGCATTCAGATCGCGAAAGCCCTCGGCGGCATCCCCATCGCCGTCGTCTCCAGCGACGAACGCGGCGAATACTGCAAGCAGCTCGGCGCCGCCGGCTACATCGACCGCACCAAGTTCGACCACTGGGGCCGCCTGCCGGACTGGCACGACGAAAAGGCCATGACCCGCGCCGTGCTCGGCTTCCGCGCTTTCGGCAAAGCCATCTGGGACATCCTCGGCGAGCGCCGCAGCCCCCGTATCGTCTTCGAGCACCCCGGCCAGGACACCGTCCCCACCTCGCTCTTCGTCTGCGAGTCCGGCGGCATGGTCGTGATCTGCGCCGGCACCACCGGCTACAACGCCGACGTCGACCTGCGCTACCTCTGGGTCCGCCAGAAGCGCTTCCAGGGCTCCCACTTCGCCACCGACCGCGAAGCCCGCGCCGTCAACCAGCTCGTCGCCGACGGCAAGATCGACCCCTGCCTCACCCGCACATTCGCCTTCGACGAGATCGGTCAAGCCCACCAGCTCATGCACGAAAACCGCCACAACGGCAACATGGCCGTCCTCGTCGGCGCCACCGCCTTCGGCCAAAAGTAACCCCCACCCTTACCACACGTCCTGACGTCTGTCATCCCATCCCAACGCCTGTCATCCCATCCCAACGTCTGTCATCCCATCCCAACGCCTGTCATTCCGAGGCACGAGGAATCTCGCGAATCCCACCACTCGCCACGCCCTCCACCAACGCATCCCCTCTCCCTCAGGATGAGGGTCAGGGTGAGGGCAATCGCCGCCAACCCTCGAATACGTAGCCGAGGTGTCCTCACCTCGGCGTCTTCTCCGGACCAACGGCCACGCCCTCCACCAACGTGATCCCCTCGCCCCTCTGGGGAGAGGGTTAGGGAGAGGGGTTCACGCCCCAACGCAGTCCACCAACACCCCGTCTTCCCCAGCCCCTCTCTGTTCACGGCGAGGGGCGCGCAGCCTGTCCTGAGCCACGTCGAAGGCGTAGCGCAGGACAGGCTGTTATGTCTACTCTCCCGAAATCCGTTTATCCGCCAGCCATCCGCGTGGCAGCCCGCTCAGCCCTACCCTACGACCAACCCGTCCGCGGCCGCTTGCCCCAGTCCACGAAGAACTTGATCGTGAAAATCACCGCGGCGATCGCCCCGGCCAGTAAGGGCAGCCCGAAGATCAACACCACCGTCTTCGATACGCGGAACGAGAAGTCGATCTCCTCGTCATACGCGCCGGCCTCCCTTATCTGTACCGCAGGCCACTGCCCCGTGATCGCATACAACGTGCCCCGCTCGACTTCG
>DATDOP010000319.1:0-2096 GCA_035293185.1 Dehalococcoidia bacterium
GTGCGGGTCGCCAAGCACGGGAATCGCGGTTTCACATCGGCGGCGGGTGCGGCGGACGTGCTGGAGGCGCTGGGGGCGAAGCTGGAGCTGACGCCGGAGCAGAGCAAGGCGTGCCTGGAGCAGACGGGCTTCGCGTTTCTGTTCGCGCCCGCGCTGCACCCGGCTATGCGCTTCGTCGGCCCGACGCGCCGGGAGATCGGCATACGGACGATTTTCAACTCGCTGGGGCCGCTGACCAACCCGGCCGGCGCGCAACACCAGCTCCTGGGCGTGGGTGACGCCGAGGTGGCGGCGAAGGTGGCGGCGGTGCTGAGCCGGTTGGGCGTCGGCAGGGCGCTGGTCGTACACAGCGAGGACGGGCTCGACGAAGTGTCGCTGGGCGCGCCGACGACGGTGCACGAGCTCAACGGAAGCGAGCTGAAGACATACACGCTGACGCCCGAAGAAGCCGGGTTCGAACGCATACCGCTGTCGGCGGTGAAGACGGGGACGAAGGAAGAGAACGCTGCGCGTATGCGGGCGGTGCTGGCGGGGAAGGCCGGGCCGGACCGCGAGTACACGCTGATCAACGCCGGCGCCGCGCTGGTGGCGGCGAACCGGGCGGCGAGCGTGAAAGAAGGTGTCGTGCTGGCCCGTCAGGCGGTTGACTCCGGCGCGGCGGCGAAGGTGCTGGAGGCGTACGTGGCAGCCAGCAACAGCTTCGGGAGCGGAGGATGACGAATCGCGGCGTGACCGAGACAGGCAGCGTGCTGGACCGCATCGTGGCGGACTGGCGCGCGCCGCTCGAGGCCGCGAAGCGAACCGAACCGAAAACGGCGCTGCTGGAGCGGTTCGCCAGCTATGACGCGCAGTGGCTTCTTACGAGTGCGCTCACGGCGCCGCGCGGGGCGGCACCGGCGGGTGCCAAGGTGCAGATCATTGCCGAGATCAAGAAGGCGTCGCCGAGCCGTGGCGTGCTGGCCGAGACGCTGGACCCGGTGGCGATCGCTGAGGCGTACACAGCCGGCGGCGCGACGGCGATCTCGGTGGTGACGGAGCCGAACCACTTCCAGGGCGACCTGCGCTGGCTCAAGCAGGTGCGGGGACGGCTGGAGGTGACGCATCCGGGAACGCGGCCATCGCTGCTGCGCAAGGACTTCACCTTCGACCCGTATCAGCTGCTGCAGGCGAGAGCTTACGGTGCCGACAACGCGCTGCTGATCGTGGCGATGCTGGACGACGCTCTGCTGCGCGACTTGCTGGAAGAGGCGGAAGACCTGGAGCTGGACGCGCTGGTGGAGGTGCACACGGAGGCGGAGGCAGAGCGAGCCGTGAAGGCGGGCGCGAGGCTGTTCGGGATCAACAATCGCGACCTGCACACGTTCAAGGTGGACCTGGGCACGACAGAGCGCGTGCGGCCGCTGCTGCCGCCGGACGCGCTCGTCATCGGCGAGAGCGGCGTGCACACGCGCGCAGACGTCGAGCGGCTGCACCGGGCCGGAGTGCGCGCGATCCTGGTGGGCGAAGCGTTCATGACAGCGCCGGACGTCGCGGCGAAGATGGCCGAGCTGAGGCTGTGAAGCGCTTCCTCCTGCAGATGCACGGAGAGTCTGGGGCAGGAAAGAGCACGCTGGCGCTGGCCGTGGGCGAAACGACGGGCGCTGTGGTGATCAACAAGGACCACATTACCGGACCCTTGATCGAGGAGGGCGTCCTGCAACTGGGCGCAGGCCCCGGCTTTGCCGTGTTCTACACATTGGCGGAATCGCTTCTGTCGCAGGGATTCAGCGTTGTCCTGGACAGCGGTTGCTTTTGGCAGGCCATCCTGGATCGAGGTCATTCCCTGGCGAGCCAGTTTGACGTCGATTACCGCCTCGTCGAATGCTGCTGTCCTGATAGCGCCGAGCAGGAAGCCAGACTCAAGACCAGGTCGCGGTTCGTTGGGCAGCCGGCCTCTCGTACGGAACTGAACGCATCACTCTCCCGCCCCGGCGTCCTGCTGGAGATCGCCGAACCGCATTTGGTTGTCGATACGACGCAGCCGTTGCAGGCGTGTGTCGACCAGGTGTTGGGGTATCTGGAAGGATGACGCGGATTAAGATCTGCGGCTGCCGCAG
>DATDOP010000320.1:0-4754 GCA_035293185.1 Dehalococcoidia bacterium
AGAACTAACGTGCTATAATACCTGCGCCTCCGACCCCGCCCGGAGCGAGGGGCAGCTCGTGCGGATCGCCTTCGTGTCCATCCCACGTTTCCCCTGCGCCGTCGAAGTGCTGCGCAGGCCCGAGTTGGCGCGCCGGCCGCTGATCGTCGGCGATGCTGAGGCGCCGAAGCGCGTGCTCGATTGCTCCCATAGAGCCGGTGATGAGCATGTTCGCCGCGGTATGACCATCCGTCAGGCGCTGGGCGAGTGCCCGGAGGCAATCGTCGTCCCGCCGGATCCAGTGCTCTACCGCGCGAAGTGGGAGTCGATTCTAGATGCCCTGGGCGATCTCAGCCCGGAGGTTGAAGGGGAGGAGATGGGATGCGCCTACGTTAATATCTCAGGCCTCGAAGCCCGCTATCGAGGCGAGGGTGCACTGGCAACTCAGATCATTGATACCGTCCGCGTAGCAAGCGGGCTCGATGCCAGCATCGGCCTTTCACGCGGGAAGTTTGTTGCCTTCGCCGCCGCCACCTGCTCTGCGCTTGGTCGGGGCCGGGTGGTACTCGCCGGCAGCGAAGACATCTTCCTCGCTCCGCTCGACGTCAGACTGCTACCGGTGGAGCCTGAGGTCATTTCCCGGTTGCGGCTCTTCGGTCTGGAGACGATCGGTGAGGTCGCGGCACTGTCGCTCCCGGAGTTGCAATCCCAGTTCGGTTTGGCGGGCAGACGCCTCTGGCAGCTGGCTCACGGTATCGATGACCAGCCGCTCAGGCCGAGACGCCATTCGGCGCCCCTTCAGGCCAGCCTTAGCCTGGAGTCTCCGGTGGCCGGCATCGACATGATGATCGCTATCGCCAGGCAGCTTCTCTCGCGTCTGCAGCCATCTCTGAGTGGTCGGGCAGCTCGAGAGTTGACGCTGCAGGCAGAGCTCACATCGGGCAGGGGCTGGGAGCACCATGTTGTATTCCGCGAACCTGTCAGTGAAGCAGAGCGTCTCACTTTCCTGCTTCGCTCTGCACTCACGAACTTCCCGCCGCCCAACGCTGTACGCAGCCTCTCGCTACGACTCGGCGGGCTCACCGGAGAAATCGGCAAGCAGCTATCACTCGATAGGAAAGGACGCCTGCAGAGGCAGCTCGAAGAAGCCATTCGGCAGCTCAAGGCGCGGTACGGTTACTCGCCGGTGTACCGCTGCGTGGATGTGGAACCATGGTCCGTCATACCGGAACAACGCCAGATACTCGTCGAATCCGACGCCTGAAGACGCCGCTCGTGCTGGTGGTCAAGGCGTCCCAGGACGGCGTGCCGCTGTGCCTCAAACTTCGCGGTGTCTGGCAGGACGTGACGCTGCTGCGGCGTCCCTGGCGCATCGATCAGCAGTGGTGGCGGGCCGAGCCGGTGCGCCGCGATTACTTCCGCGTGGCGCCTGAGGACGGCCCGCCGCTGACCCTCTACCACGATGCGCTCAGCGGCGAGTGGTATCGACAGGAGTACGGCTCATGAGCCGGCAGCGCTCCGGCCTCTCGGCTGCCTACCTGCCCGGCTGGGGCAAGGGCGAACGAGCCCGTCCCCGGTCTCAGTCCGTCACCGGCGCCGAAGTCACGTCGGGCCACTATGTGGAGCTGCACTGCCACAGCGCCTTCTCCTTGCGTGAGGGCGCTTCGACGCCGCAAGAGCTGGTACTGCAAGCGAAAGCTCTGGGTTACCAGACCCTGGCGATTACCGACCACGATTCGCTGGCCGGCGCCATGCAGTTCGCCCAGGCAGCGAAAGAGAAGCAGTTGCAGGCAATTATCGGCGCGGAAGTCACGCTGATGGGGGGTGGGAGTACCCCGCCGGTTGAAATCGGCGGCACGGCTGCTTCTGAGCACCACTTGACGCTGCTTTGCGAGACGCCGCGCGGCTATGCCAACCTCTCGCGGCTGCTCACGCGCGCCAACCTTTCTTCGCCGCGGGGCGAGCCGCGCGTGAGCTTCGAGTGGCTGGTGGAGCACGCCGAGGGTCTGATCGCGCTCTCGGGCTGTCGCAGGGGCGAGGTGGCGGCGCTGGCCGAACGTGGTGAGCTGCGGGCCGCCCGCGAGGCTGCCGCCCGCTACCGCGACGTCTTCGGGCCCGAGAGCTACTTCATCGAGTTGCAGGACAACCTGATCTACGAAGACGAGGCTCGCAACGCAGGGCTGATCGCAGTCGCGCGAGAGCTCGGCCTCGGCGTCGTCGCGACCAACAACGTGCATTACGCCGTGCAGGAAGGGCACCGGGTGCACGACGTCCTGGTCGCGGTGCGGCATCACACGAACCTCGAGGAGGCGCGGCCCTACCTGCGCTCTAACGCCGAGTTCTATCTCAAACCTCCGGCAGAGATGGAGCGCCTGTTCGCCCACCTGCCGGAGGCGATCGAGAACACGGCGCGCATCGCCGAGCGCTGCCGCTCCTTCGACCTGACGCGCGACCTCGGCTACGAGTTCCCGGACTACGACTCCGGCGACGGTCGCGACGCAGATACCTTCCTGCGCGACACCTGCGACCGGCTGGCGCGTGCCCATTACTGCGAGTTTCCCCGCCAGGAGCTACCGGCGAACGTGAAGCAGCGGCTGGAGAAGGAGCTGAATCTCATCAAATCCAGCAGGCGCGCCGGCTTTTTCCTGCGTCTCTGGGACATCCTGCGCTACGCCCACGATAACGATCTCCCGGTGCGCGGCCGCGGCTCCTCGGTAGGCTCGCTGGTCTGCTTCCTGCTCGGCCTCTCCGGCATCGACCCGATCAAGTACGACCTGGCGGTCGAGCGCTTCCTCAGCGCGGACCGCCCACTGAGTGACGTGCCCGACGTCGACCTCGACTTCGGCCGCGATGCACGCGACCGGATGTTCCGCCACGTCTTCGACAAGTACACCACCCAATATGCGGCAATGGTCTGCACCTTCATTGAGTACCGCTACGCCAGCGCCATCCGCGACGCAGGCAAGGCGCTGGGTCTGCCAGAGAGCCAGATCGACCAGATCGCCAGGCGCATGCATAGCCGCTTCGCCGGGGGATTGGAGGAGGAGCTGGCCTTAATGCCAGAGTTCGCGTCACGCATGAAGTTCTCGATCTGGCGCGACTTCCTCTGGGTGGTGAACCAGCTGCTGGGCCTGCCGCGGCACCTGAGCCAACACTCAGGCGGGATCATCATCTCCTCCAACCGCATCGACGAGCAGGTGCCGGTCGAAGCAACGGCGATGGACGGCCGCTACATCTGTCAATGGGACAAGGACTCGGTGGCCGACGCCGGCTTCATCAAGCTCGACTTCCTCGGCTACCCCAGTCTCGACCAGCTGCGACGCGGTCTCGGCTACGTGAAGCAGCGTCACGGCCGGGACGTCCAGCCCAAGAACATCGACCTCGCGGACCCGGAGGTTTACGAGATGATCCAGCGCGGCGACGTACTGGGCATCGTCCAGATCCAGAGCCGGGCGCAGATCCAGGTGCTCCTGCGCATCAAGGTCGCGAAGATCGAGGACATGATCATCCAGGTGGCGCTGATCCGGCCGGGACCGATCCAGGGCGGCGCCGTGCACCCCTACATCGCCCGCTGCCTCGGCGAGGAGGACGTGACCTACGATCACCCCTCGCTGAAGCCGGTGCTTGAGGAGACGAAGGGCGTCTTCGTCTTCCAGGAGCAGGTGATCCAGGCCACCATGGAGGTCGCGGGCTTCAGCAGCCTGCAGGCAGACCGGCTCCGGCGGGCGATGAGCCGCAAGCGCTCGCACGAGGAGATGGACAAGCAGCGCGACGAGTTCCTGGCCGGCGCCGTTAGCCGGGGAGTGAAGCCCCAGACGGCGCTGACGATCTTCGACAAGATCAAGGCCTTCGCCTCCTTCGGCTTCCCCAAGTCGCACGCCGCGGCCATGGCGGTCACGGCGTTCCAGGTCGCCTGGCTCAAGCGCTACTACCCCGTAGAGTTCTACTGTTCCCTGCTCAACGAACAGCCGATGGGCTTTTACAGCCCTGAAGTCATCGCCAACGACGCCCGCCGCCACAAGGTCGAGATGCGCGGCGTCGACGTGAACAAGAGCAGCGTCGAGTGCCTCATGGAGGACGACGTGCCGCCGGACGGCAGGGGCGCGGTGCGTCTGGGCTACAAGTACGTCAAGGGCCTGGCGGCAGCGGCCTACCAGCGCCTTGAAGCCGAGCACGCCAACGGGGAGTACCGCTCGCTGTGGGACTTCTGGCGCCGCACTCGATTGCCCAGGGAGGCGATCGAGAACCTGGTCGGCGTTGGCGCTTTCGCCTGGACGGGCCTGCACGAACGCGAGCTATTCTGGCAGCTGGGTACGTTCTACCGGCCGCTGGGTGCGCAACAGCCGCTGGCGCTTATGTCCGCCGAGACCGCGCCCCGGCTGCGTGCGTTGAGCCACAATGAGCAGGTCGTGACCGACCTCCTGGTCCTGGGCCTGGCAGTGCGCGGCCATTCGATGGACCTCGTCGTCGATCAGCTACACGAGGGCATCACGCCCAGCCGTCTGGTCAACGAGATGCAATCCGGGCAGAAGGTGACGGTCGCGGGCCTGGTCGCTGTGCGTCAGTCGCCGGAGACGGCCAAGGGCTTCATCTTCCATACGCTGGAGGACTACGACGGCCTGATGAATGTGATCACGGCCCCGCGCCTGAAAGATGAGTACCGCTGGCTGATCGAATCGGCGCCGGCACTGATCGTCCACGGCCACATCGAGCGTCAGGAGCGTTCCGTCAACGTCATCGCCGAACGCTTCGAGAAGCTACCGGTTGTTTCAGAC
>DATDOP010000321.1:0-4063 GCA_035293185.1 Dehalococcoidia bacterium
GCAGCTTCGTGTTCGCGGCGCACGAAGCAGGCAGCTATCACTTCTTCTGCAGCTTGCACCCGGAGATGGTGGGAGACCTGCGGGTCACTCCCTGATTTGGGCAAAGAGACAGGAGTCAATCATGAACGCCGAAGTCATTCAGCAGACCGTGACGCTCTGGAGCAGCGACCCCGCCAAGGCGGCCGCGCGTCCGACCGTCAAGGCTGTTTCCGAGGGGAGCGGCGCCGCTGTGGAAGCGGGGGCCTTCTCGTGGCGAGCCGGCCTGCCCCCGGCGCTTGGCGGCGACAACAGCGCGCCGAGCCCGACGCTCCTGCTGCTGAGCGCGCTGGCGGGTTGCGCCGTCGTGCTCATTCGCGACACGCTGGGGCCGCAGCTCGGCGTGGAAGTGGAGGCGGTGGAGGCGACCGTGCGCTGCGAGACCGAGTCGCCGGACCTGCGCGATCTCGGCTTCGAGTTGAGGATTACATCCCAAGCAGGCGACGCGGCAATAGCGCGGCTGCTGGCCGTGTGGGAAGAACGCTGACCTGTCTACCTGGCGCTGACGAAGCCGATGAGCGTGCACATCACGGCCGGGCGGGCGTAATGGCTGAAAGCTGGTGCCCCCAAGGGGATTCGAACCCCTGTTTTAGCCTTGAAAGGGCCACGTCCTAGTCCCCTAGACGATGGGGGCTTTTTGACCTCGCGAGGGAGGTCTGTGCCGGCGGAAGGCTTCTAAGACCGTCCGACGGGCCAGTGGTGGGCAACGTCTGTAGACGCAGACACGTGTCATTAGCGTATCATCGCGGCCTTTCCGGGGACAGAGACGTGGCTACTTGATATAATGCGGCGGATTCGGCTCCGGCGTGGCGGCCGCGGCCGAACAGGATATATGGCAAGAACCGGTGTCCGCGCTCGCCCCGGCTCCCGGTCTGGCCGCTCTCGCAGCGGCTGGCTGGCTGTTGGCCGCAAGCGCCAGGGGCCATCCCCAACCTCACTTGCGGTAGCGTGGGCCACCCGGCTGGAGACTGCTGGGCTGTATCTTGCCGGGATCACGCTGATCCTCTGCGTCTGGCTCGCCGCCGGGCGCAGCGCCGGTCCAATCGATTCCATCGTCGAGGCGTTTGGCGTGCTGACGTACGTCTTCGCGGCGCTGATCGTGGCCGCGGGCGTGCTGATCTGGCGGCAGGACCTGGCGATGTTCACGCGCTACCCGCGTCCTTTACTGATCGCCATCCCGATCTTCCTGTTTGTGGCCGGCATCCTGGGCTTGTTCAAGCCCGACTTCGAGCTGGGCGGCACGTCGCTGGCCGAGATTACGGCCGGGGGCAGCTTCGGCCTCTTCCTCACCGATAGCGCTCTCGGCGTGCTGCTCTGGGTGGCCAGCGGCTCGGCGATCATCATTTTCGTCTGGCCGGACGAAACTCGCTCGGCGATCGAGGGCACGCCCGGTGCGATGGCTACCGTCTGGAGCTGGCGCATCCCGCACCGCATCCTGGCCGGCATGGCGATGATCGTCGACTTCGCCTTCCCAACAAAGCCGCCGCCAGACGAGGCGATCGAGAGCGCGCCGGCGTGGCTGCCCGAAGAAGAAGAGTTCGACGAAGAGCTGGAGCCGACGCCGCTGCCGGTCAGCGTCCTCAGGGAGACGGAGCCCGAGATCCCGGATAACCGCCTCAGCCAGGCTGAGCTGCCGGTCAACTGGTGGGACCCAGACGTCACCGGAGACGAAGACGAGCCGCCCGTGGTGAAACAGGCTTCGCCGTGGAAGTTGCCGCCGATGGACCTGCTGGCCAGCGCGCCACCCACCGACGAATCGGCGCGGCCGGACAATAACCTGCGCGCCAGCCTGATCGTCGATACGCTGTCGAGCTTTGGCGTCGACGCGCGCGTCTCGCAGTTCCACGAAGGCCCCGTGGTCACGCAATTCGACGTCGAGCCGGGTTGGGAGGTCAAGTACAAGACGATCCCGGAGCGAGACCGCGACGGCAAACCGATCCTGGACAAAGACGGCAAGCCCCGCGTGCGGCAGGAAGAGACCTCCCGCACCCGCGTACGCGTCAACCAGATCACGACGCTCTCCAACGACCTCGCGCTGGCGCTCGCCGCGCCCTCCTTGCGCATCGAGGCGCCGGTGCCGGGACGCTCGGTAGTCGGCATCGAGGTGCCGAACAGCTCGGCGTCGGTCGTCACGTTGCGCAGCGTGATCGAGACGCCGGCGTTCCAGCGCCTGGCCGCGCGCACGAAGATCGCGCTGCCGCTGGGCAAGAGCGTCTCCGGCGAGCCGGTGGTTGCCGACCTGGCGAAGATGCCGCACCTGCTGATCGCGGGCGCGACGGGCAGCGGCAAGAGCGTGGCGATCAACTCGATCATCGCCAGCATCCTGATGCAGGCCGAGCCCGAAGACGTGCGCTTCGTGATGATCGACCCCAAGCGCGTCGAGCTGGCGGGCTTCTCGATGATCCCGCACCTCGCGTTTTCGAACATCGTCGTCGACGTCGAGAAAGTCGTCGGGACGTTGGGGGCGGTGCTGCACGAGATGGAGGCGCGCTACAAGCGCTTCGCCTCTCTCGCCGTGCGCAACATCGATTCGTACAACAAGCACCCGAAAGTCACGCAGCGCATGCCGTACTGGGTGGTGATCATCGACGAGCTGGCCGACCTGATGATGGCCGCGCCGTTCGAGGTGGAGCGCCAGATCTGCCGCCTGGCGCAGCTGGCGCGCGCTACGGGGATCCACCTGATCGTCGCCACACAACGGCCGTCGGTGGACGTAATCACGGGCCTGATCAAGGCGAACTTCCCCACGCGCATCGCCTTCGCGATGACCTCGCAGGTGGACTCGCGCACGATCCTCGACATGGCCGGCGCGGAGCGGCTGCTGGGCCGCGGCGACATGCTGTACATGCCCACCGACTCCTCGAAGCCGAAGCGGGTGCAGGGCGTGTATCTCTCCGACCAGGAGATCGACCGCCTCGTCGCATTCTGGGCGCAGCAGCGCACCAAGCACTCGACTCAGGTCTACGACCACCTGCTCGACGCCGCGCAGGCCGAGATCGAGGACGAAGAGGACGCCGACCCGATGTACGACAAGGCGAAGGCGCTGGCCGAGGAGCACAGCCGCCTCTCGACTTCGATGCTGCAGCGACGATTGCGCATCGGCTACCCGCGCGCGGCGCGGATCATGGACCGGCTCGAAGAGGAGGGCATCGTCGGTGGCGGCGGCAGCCGCGGCGGCTCGCGCGAAGTCCTCTCTGGGGACGACGACGACCTCGACGACGAGGAGCCCGGCTTCCGGCCACCCGTCAAGAACCCCTGGGACGATTAGTCTTCTACCACACGTGACGCCCCGTAAGGCAGGTCTGATCTTCGGCGCAGTTGCGGCGCTAGCGGTGCTTGCAGGCATCCTGACCGCGTATCTGATCAGCGCTCTCTTTGATGACGACGACACGGCTGATAACCCAGGAGCCTGGCGGACCTACAGCAATCAGTTCCTGGGATTTGAGATTGGCTATCCGGACGAGTGGTACCTCGATGAGAGTGGTCAGACAGCCGAATCGAGTGAACCGTTTATCCACGGCGGAGTGACGATCTCCCAAAACGAGGACGCTCGAAATGGACCGAAAGTACTGGCTTACAAGAACTTCCAGGGAGACTGGTGTTTGAGGGGGCGCCGGGAGGAGCGCGAGATTGAGGTGTCGGGCGTGGCTGGCGTCGAAACGAACTGTCTGGACTGCGAAGAGGACGCGCCGTTGGAGACGTGCCCGCCAGACCCGCACACCATCGTCCGCACCTTCGGAAGAGTCGGGGTCAGAGACTACTACGTGGTGAAGGGCGAACCAGACGAGGATCTTGAAACCGTCCGCCGAATCGTGGAGAGCTTCCGGTTCATCGATTGACGCGGTCTGCGAAACAGGCCTAATGGCCCTGCGGGAGCTTCCCAGACGGTGTAAAATAGAAGTGGAGGAAGGGCCCGCGAGGGGCCCGGAAAAGAGAACAGAGGGAAGGTGATCGGGGAGTAATGGTACACGCTGAAAGAGCGCAGGCCACCCCGGCTCCAGGCTCCTGAACCGCCTGTCGTCACCAA
>DATDOP010000322.1:0-3506 GCA_035293185.1 Dehalococcoidia bacterium
GCCCGCACCTGTAGCTCATTCAACTGGACGTCCTCGTCGATCACGACCTCCTTGCGAATGGTGGCCAGCGCGGGAGCGCCGGACGGCCACCGCGCACGCCTAGGCGCGGCGCTCGAATGCTGCGAGGGCGAGCAGCGCTAAACAGCGTCTGCGCACAAAGAGCCCTGCGGGCCTGGCGGGCTGGCGATTGCAACTGGTTGGGCGGAATCGCGTAAGCTCGATCTGTGATGATGGAGCACCGATCGTGGCGCAGGGGTGCCGACGGACAGCTGCAGCGCCCGCAGCGCCCCGCCTGGCCAACGTTCAAGCGTGCCGTCACGTTGGTGCTGCCACACCGGGCACTGCTAGCGGGCTACCTTGTAGCGATCGCGGTCGCGTCGCTGGTCGGCCTGGCGCCGCCGTTGCTGATCCGCGCGATCATCGACGACGCAATTCCCGAGCAAGACGGCGGTCAGCTGAACCTGCTGGCGGTCGCGATTGTCGCGTTCATCCTGGTCGGGGCGTTCAACGGTGTGGCGCAGTCCTTCCTGGGCAACTCGATGAGCCAGAGCGTCATGTTCGACCTGCGCGAGCGCCTCTACCGGCACCTCTCGTCGATGTCGATGCGCTGGTTCACCGCCAACCGCACCGGCGAGACGCTCTCACGCATCAACAACGACGTGGGCGCGGTGCAAAACGTGATCAGCGAGACGCTGGGCAGCCTGGTGGGCAACCTGATCACGCTGGGCAGCACCTTCGCGATCATGCTGGCGCTGGACTGGCGACTCGCCGTGTTTTCCGTCGTTTTCATCCCGCTATTCGTGGTGCCGGCGCGGCGTGTCGGCAACGTGCAGCGCGCCCTGCAGAACGAAACGCAACAACAGCTCGCGGCCATGACTTCGCAGATGCAGGAGACGCTGTCCGTCAGCGGGGCGCTGCTGATGAAGACCTTCGGGCGTCAGTCAGACGAGGCTGAACGCTTCAGCGGCGTTGCCGGCCAGATACGCGACCTGAACGTGAGACGCGCGATGGTTGGGCGCTGGTTCCAAATGGGCATGGGGTTGTTTGGCACGCTAGGTCCCGCCGTCGTCTTCTGGTACGGCGGCCATCGCGTGATCGACGGCGAGGTCTCGCTGGGTACGGTCGTGGCGATGGCGGCGCTGCTACCGCGGCTGTTCGGGCCGATAACGTCGCTGCTGAACGCTCAGATCACGGTGCTCAGTTCGCTGGCGCTGTTCGAGCGCATCTTCGATTATCTGGACCTGGAGCCGGAGATCCAGGAGCAGCCGGACGCAAAGACGCTGGTGAGCCCGCGGGGTGAAGTGGAGTTGCACGACGTGGACTTCTCCTACATTCCCGGCCAGCGGGTGTTGCACGGCGTGTCGCTGCGCGTCGAGGCGGGGGAGTTCGCGGCGCTGGTCGGAGCGACGGGCGCGGGCAAGACGACGATTGCCTATCTAGTGCCGCGTCTGTACGACGTGGATGCAGGCGCAGTGCTTATCGATGGACAGGACGTGCGGGACCTGACGCTGGACACGCTGAGCGACAACGTGGCGATGGTGAACCAGGAGCCCTACCTGTTCCACTCCTCGATCCTGGAGAACCTGCGTTACGCCCGGCCAGACGCGACAGACGCGGAGGTAGAGGCCGCGGCGCGCGCCGCCAATATCCACGAGTTCATCAGCCTGCTGCCGAATGGCTACGACACCGTGGTGGGGGAGCGGGGCTACCGGCTGTCCGGCGGCGAGAAGCAGCGTGTCGCCATTGCACGGGCGCTGCTCAAGGACCCGGCCGTGCTGATCCTCGACGAGGCGACGTCCAGCGTGGACAGCATCACTGAGCGCGCGATTCAGGAGGCGCTGGAACGTGTAACGCACGGCCGCACGGTGCTGGCGATTGCGCACCGGTTGTCCACGGTGCTGGCGGCCGACGTTGTCTTCGTGATTGACCACGGGCGTGTTGTTGAGTCCGGCACGCACGCAGAACTGGTCGCCGCGGAGGGCCACTATGCGCGCCTCTACGCCCAACAGCTGATCGCGCCCGCGAGCATCTAGGCCGGCGGGCTAGCCTCTAAAACCGCATAAGGTTTCACATATTCTGGCCCTTAGGGCATACTAATGATACGGTCACCTGTCGCAGAATTACGGAGAGCCCGATGCCACGAACCCTTCAGCAGATCCTGGACGAGTCGCTGGCCAGCGCAGGCGCCGCCGTCAAAGCCACCTTCGACAAGCCGGAACGCCGGATCAGCGCCGAGGAGTTTCGCGAGCTTTGGCGGGAGACGCGCGTGTTCGCGGTTGCGACCAACGCCAGGAAGGGTGCGCCGCACATTGCGCCGGTTCACGTGCTGCTCACGGACGCCGACGGACTCGAGATGGCGATCTTCGAAGACAGCGCCCGGTTGCGGGACCTGCGCCGCGACGCTCACATATCGATCACGAGCTGGGCACCGGACGGACGCATCGCCATCGTCTACGGGCGCTGCAGCGAGGTCGAGGGGTCACGCCGCGAGGTCACGCGGGACCCCGGCCGGTTCATCCTGACGATGCATATCGAAATCGACCGCGCCTATGCGATGCGCCCGCGTCCGCGAGAGGCGTAGACCTCAGAGACAGTTGCTGCCGATGCCGCAGACGGAATCGAATACCTGGACGGCGCCGTGCATGACCGCAGCGCTGAGGAAGATGCGGTAGGGCACGTTGAGGAATGGCCCGAGAAGCCCGCGGCGCACGAGCGAGCCGCCGTTGAAGCCGGCGCGCCTCAGCAGGTGCTCCGCGGTGGTTACGCCGAACAGGGTCATGCCGAGTGCCAGCACGGCGAGCCGGCGCCAGCGTGTACTGCGACAGGGCAGCCCGCTCAGCGCAGTGCCGGCCAGTCGCGCGAACACGAGGTTGTGCAGGCCGATGAACCAGACTTTGACGGCGGAGCCCGCGGCGTGGCGGATGAAGGTGCCGGTGCCATGACCAGGCTTCGGCTTCTGGATGGTCACGAGGTCGGGCAGGCCGCGTTCGCGGGCGTGGCAGTAGCCGATCGTCGCGACGAGCGACCAGACGAGCATCGTCGCGAGGGCGGCCCAGATTGAAACGAACGCCACCAGCGTGACAAGGACCAGCGTCGCGACCTGCGACTGGACCTCCCAGCCGACTACGAAGGCAGCGTCACTGATCGCGAGATGATTGAGGAAGCTCAAGGGCGGGCGGGATCGCCACGAGGGGAGCAAAGGGGCATGAACCAAGACGATTGCTATGACAGGCCTCCCATATGCCGCCACCCGACATAAGAGTTATCGACCGCTGGGGCTCCGCGAAACGGGGTTTCAGTAAAAGACCTGTAAAGATGTCGTTTACACTTCGAGTATCGACCGCCGGCCCCACCTACATTAACGGATTCTTTACGGCCGTTAAGCAGGCGTTGACCCTGAGATTATAGGCTGTTCGCAGATGACCCGAGCAATGTCCCGCTAGGCCCCAGCGGCTTGCTCTTTCTGCGACCGGCGCGAGTCCAGACTGCGACTCGCGCCGGTCTTC
>DATDOP010000323.1:0-4357 GCA_035293185.1 Dehalococcoidia bacterium
CGCGGGTCCTTGGTTGCCATGCGTGGTACTCCTTGCCCTGCCGGCCCGCCCACGGGCCGTTCCTGACTCTCCAGATCGAGTATATCAGCGCCGGTTTTGGGGTCTAATGATGCTCGCGCACTTCCGGAATGCGGGAGAGGAAGACGCCGACGCAGAGCACGATAACGCCGAACGCGACGAACAGCGGTTGCACGCCCGCCGGCGCCACCAGCGCGCCCGCCGAGAAGTAACCCAAAGTACGCACGCCAAGCGTCGCGGAGTAGAAGGCAGCTGAGACGCGTCCGCGCTCCTCGTCGGTGGTGGACGTCTGCAGCATGTTGATCTGCCCCACGTTCAGCGAGCCGATCGATACACCGGCAATCGCCAGGGCGATCACGGGCACCCAGAGCGTCGGCAGGTAGGCCGCGACAGAGATCGTCGCGCCCAGCAGCAACACCGAGGCGATGGTCATGCGCCCGAGACCGACGCGGCGCGATACCGCCGGCGCCACCAGCGATCCGACGATCAGGCCGGTGATGAAAGCGGCCGCGAGCAGGCCGAAGTAAGCCTTGGTTTGCTGCTTGATCTCGAGCACGAAGAGCGGCAGCAGCGTCTGAATCGGCGCGACGACGAGGTTCAGGCTGAAGCCGAGCAGCATGGTCACCTGCAGCAGGCGCACGCGCCGGATCACAGCGATGCCTTCCTGCGTCTCCACAAGCACCAGGCGCAACTGCTGACGCCAGCCGTCCACGTGCACCTGCTCACGCTTTGGCTGGCGCCACTTGATCAGGAAGACGGTGATGCCGGAGATCAGGAAGGTGACGCCATCGGCCAGGATGATCGTGCTGGAACCGAGGAAGTCGGCGAGGATCAGGCCGGCAGAGGGCGCAATCAGGAATCCGACGTGGCGTGAGACTTCGATCAGCGAGTTGGCGGCGCGCAGGTCCTCTTCCTTGACCAGGTTGGGCATCAGGGCAAGACGCGCGGGGTTGAAGAAGTTCTGCAGCGTGGACTCGAGGAAGATCAGCCCGTAAATCATCTCGACGGTGAGGATGTCGGAATCGACCGCGAAGGCGGTGCCGACGCTGAGGAAGGCGGCGGCGCGCACGACCTCGACGACCACGATGGTCGTGCGACGGTCCCAGCGGTCGACGAGCACGCCGCCGACGAGGCCGAAGAGCAGCCAGGGCAGGAACTGGACCACGTAGGCGCCGGCGAGCTGGAAGGCCGAACCGGTGATCTCCAGGACGAGGAAGGGCAAGGCGAGCTGGACGAGGCCGTTGCCGGCTTCGGAGCCGAACTGACCGATCCAGAGCAGGGAGAAGTCACGCGAGGCGAGGGCGCCGCGAAAGCTGGGGCCGGGTCCGGGGTTGGGGATGCCGACGCGAATCGAGCTTTCCTGGGTTGAGGGAGTAAGGGACGAAAGGTGGGGTGCCCCCGGCTCTAACGGAGGCGCGCGTCCTTCTTCCGGCGCGGCCATGGCGGCATTATATCGGCCCTGCTTCGGTTCGCGCCCGCAACTCGGTGGGCTTTGACGACACGGCGGCAGCATGGGCGATAATTGACACGCGACCCGGGTGGCGGCGACGCTCCTGGCCGCACAGGGAGCAGGCGCCCCATGTAGCCCTTTAGCGGGGTCCGGGGTGTCCTCGGGATTCGGACGTACGAGGACGCCTGGTGTGGCCCTTTAGCGGGGTCCGGGGTGTCCCCGGGATTCGGACGTACGAGGACGCCTGGTGTGGCCCTTTAGCGGCGTCCGGGGTGTCCCCGGGATTCGGACGTACGAGGACGCCTGGTGTGGCCCTTTAGCGGCGTCCGGGGTGTCCCCGGAATTCAGAAGCAGGAGCAGCCATGGTCAGGCCCAACCGTCGCGGCGCAGGCGAGACGCCAGAGCAGCTCACAGCCGAGATCACGCGCGGCATCGACGACGCGACGCAGGCGATCCTCTGGTGCCGCCGGCACCTGCAGGAGCGCAAGACTTCTGAGACGCTGCGGCTGGCGCAGCTGAACATCGCGTACCTGGCGCTGGCGCTGGACTGGCAGATGGAGGGCGAGCTGGAGAAGGCGTCTTCCGCGCTGGACCGCATCTGGTGGCAGCCCTACAAAGACGACGGCGAGGCCGTCGACACGTCACCGACCGCACACTGAGCGCGGGCCCGTTTTCAGCTTCGGCGGGCGCTATACTGATTCCGAGATGGAATCTGTGACTCTGCGCGTTTCCGAAGCGCTGACGCGCGACGTCGGGCGCGGGCTGGTGCGCCTGGACCCGACCGATATGACGACGATGGGCCTGCAAACCGGCGAGACGGTGCAGGTGACCGGCAAACGCTCCACCGTGGCCAAGGCACTGCCGGCTTACGCGGAGGACCGTGGGCAAGGCCAGGTGCAGATGGACGGCATCCTGCGCGAAAACACGCAGGCCGGCCTCGGCGACCGCGTGCAGATGCAGAAGATCGTCTGTCCGATCGCGCGCAGCGTGGTGATCGCGCCGCTGGGCGAAGGCGCCGGCCTCGGGTCAGACCAGCGGCACATGACCAGCGTGCTCGAAGGCCTGCCGGTTTCGATGGGCGACAAGGTGCGGTCGACGTTCATGGGCGGTATCTACCGCGAGTTCACGGTTATCGAGACCAACCCGCGCGGGCCGGTGCTGATCAACTCCGGCACCAGCGTGAAGATCAAGGGCGAGAGCGTCTCCCAGCCCGGCCGCGAGGCCACCGGCGTCACGTACGAGGACATCGGCGGGCTGCGCAAGCAGGTGCAGCGCATCCGGGAGATGATCGAGCTGCCGCTGCGCTACCCGGAGCTGTTCGACCGGCTGGGCATCGAGCCACCGAAGGGCGTGCTGCTGTACGGGCCGCCGGGCACGGGCAAGACGCTGATCGCCAAGGCGCTGGCCAACGAGACGTCCGCGTACTTCACGCACATCGGCGGGCCGGAGGTCATGGGCAAGTACTACGGCGAGTCCGAGGAGCGCCTGCGCAAGATCTTCGAGGAGGCCCTGGAGCACGCGCCGGCGATTGTGTTCATCGACGAGATCGACGCGGTGGCACCGAAGCGCGAGGAGCTAGGCAGCCAGCAGCAGGTCGAGAAACGCGTAGTGGCGCAGCTGCTGTCGTTGATGGACGGCCTGAAGTCGCGCGGGCAGGTCGCCGTCATCGGCGCGACGAACGCGCCGCAGCTGCTCGACCCGGCGCTGCGCCGGCCGGGACGCTTCGACCGGGAGATCAACGTCGGCGTGCCGGAACGCAACGGCCGGCGCGAGATCCTGGAGGTACACACGCGCGGCATGCCGCTGGCTGAGGACGTCTCCGTAGACAGGCTGGCCGAGATCACACACGGCTTCGTCGGCGCCGACCTCGCCGCGCTGTGCCGGGAGGCGGCGATGGTCACCCTGCGGCGCATCTCCGAAGACATCCCGCTGGAGGCCGAGTTCATCCCGTATGACCTGCTGGCGCGCCTCGAAGTGACGATGGCGGACTTCCTCGAGGCGCTGACGGAGGTGGAGCCGTCCGCGCTGCGCGAGGTGTTCACGGAGATACCGGACGTGCGCTGGGACGACGTCGGCGGGCTGGAGGAGGCGAAATCGACGCTGAAGCAGATTATCGAGTGGCCACTGCAGTACGCGGACCTGTTCGAGCGCGCGGACACGTCGCCGCCGAAGGGCGTGCTGCTCACCGGGCCGAGCGGCACCGGCAAGACGCTGCTCGCCAAGGCGGTGGCGCACGAGTGCGGCGTGAACTTCATCTCGATCAAGGGACCGGAGCTGCTGTCGAAGTGGGTGGGTGACTCCGAGGCGCGGATCCGCGACGTGTTCAAGATCGCGCGGCTCTCCAGCCCCTGCATCATCTTCTTCGACGAGCTGGAAGCGATCGCGGGACGGCGCGGCGGCGGCACGGACGGAAACGTTACGGAACGCGTGATCAGCCAGCTGCTGACGGAGATGGACGGCATCGAGGAGCTGCGCGGTGTCGTCATCCTGGCGGCGACGAGCCGGCCCGACCTTCTGGACCCGTCGCTGCTGCGCGCGGGACGCTTCGAGGTGCGCCTGGAGCTGCCGATACCCAGCACCGCGGACCGGCGGGCGATCTTCGGCGTGCACGCCGTCAACAAGCCGCTGGCAGAGGACATCGACTTTGACAGGCTGGCGGCAGAGACCGAGGGCTTCGTGGGGTCGGACATCGAGGCGGTGTGCCGGCGGGCCTCGATGGGGGCGATCGCAGAGTTCCTGGACGGCGGTGACGCGACGCGCGACGCCTCCGGGCTCGTGTTGGAGTCGCGCCACTTCGCCGAGGCCGTCGAGTCCGTACGCAAGCTGCACGAAACGAAGCCGCAGAGCGCCTGACAAGGGATGGGATACAGTCGCAGGACTGAGTACGGC
>DATDOP010000324.1:0-3925 GCA_035293185.1 Dehalococcoidia bacterium
GGTCTTCCTTGCCGTCACCGGCCCTCAGCGCGGCCGGCTGCGCCGCACGCGGCTCCAACCCTACTTCGCGGCACCCCACGGCGACATGATGCTCAGCGGCTGTTTCGGCATGCTCCGCGCCTTCGCCCACCGCCACCCCCAGCACGCCGCGGAGATCGAGCGCACCCTCGACGCCTGAGCGCGCCTGGGTCTCACCCGCGCTGCCGCGCGCCCGCTCCACATTGTGGCGTGGGGTTGTGGACGATGAGGCGTCTGGTGAGTTGAACAACCCTGCAGGTTGAAACCTGCAGGGTCGACGCTGGGGCGTTGCCATCGTCCTGTGGCGTGGCGTTTACGAGGATGAAGGCTGGTCAATCCCCTCACCCTCACCCTAACCCTCGCTTCGACGCCGCTCAGGACATGCTCCCCGGGGAGGGGGGACCGCGTTGGTGTGAAGACGAAGGGTTGGTGAGGAGGGCTGGATTCCTCCTGGCGTCGGAATGACAGTTGGGCGGCCGGCCGTTACACCAATCGCTGCCCTCCGCCGATCCGCCCAGATTCGGCTGACAGGTGGACTCCTCAAACAAACGCATCAAACTCCGGCGCGAACTTCGCCTTCCCCGCCACACCCGCCAAGGCCCCCGGATACAACTCGATCGCCATGAACGCGTCCCGATCGTCCTCGAAGTGCACATCGAACTCCCGCGCCGGCCTGAACCCGAACCGCGGGTAGTAAGACGGATGGCCCAGCAAAAACACCGCCCGGTGTCCCGCCGACCGCAGCTCCGCCAAACCCGTCTCCATTAACTTCCCGCCGATGCCCTGGCGCTGGTGAACAGTCGCCACCGCGAGCGGCCCCAGACACACCGCCGCATACGCAGCCCCCTCAGCCTCGATCGTCATCGGGCTGAACAGCACGTGCCCCACGATGTCGCCGTCCAGCTCCGCCACCAGCGACAGCAGCACCCTACCCGCCGCCCTCAGTGCCTCGACCAGACGTGCCTCACCGTCCTCGCCGAACGCGTCGCGTTCCACACGAAGAACCGCCTCGGAATCCGAGGCGGTTTCTTCGCGGATTATCAGCAATGTTTAGCGCAGCGCCGCGACGTCGATCGTCTTCAGGCCGGTGATGTTGCGCCACGTCCGCAACTCCACGCCCTTGATCTTGTGCTTCTTCAGCAGCGCCTTCGCTTCCGATGCGTGACCCGCCGGCACGTAGAGGAAGAACTTCACCCCGTCCAGGCGCGCCTCCACCGACCACACGTTCTCCGCCAGGTCGTCGCGCAGCATGTCCGGCGTCACCACTTCAGCGAGCATCACCGGCAGCTTCTCCGGCCACTGCAGCACCACCACGTCCGGCTCCAGCTCGTTGCCGTAGTTGGTGAAGATCTTCTGTTCCGCCTCCGGCTCGTTGACGAAGGTGCGGAAGTGCGGGTACTCCGGCGTGGGGAAGGGAAACAGCTGCTCAGCGATGTTGTGCACCGCCTGCACGTGCGCTTCGCGATGGCTCTTCGAGCCCGGCTTGAACATCGCGCCGCTGTTCTCGCGCTCGTCTACATGCTGCTGGACCACCGGGAACCTCCCACTGCTCTGCTGCCGCCACCGCGAATATAGCGGAGGTGTGTCGAGTGGTCTAGCGCGCCCGTTCCGCCAGCCTGGGCGACAGCTTCGAAGGCACGGGCGGCTTCACCGCCGGCAACTCTCCCGCCAGCTCAGCCTGAGGCAGCCCGTCCACGTAGAGAATCCCCCGGCCCGACATTGCCGGGACCCGGCCCCCCGGCAGGATCACCCCGGCCAGGTTCAACGGGTCGATCGCGCTCACCCACACCCGCTCGCCCTTGCGCTCCGTGCGCCGCACCCGCCTCAGCGCGTCGACCGCCTCCGGCAGGGCGTACTGCTCCCCGCTGGGGCCAGACACGAAGCGCCCGCCGCGCACCGTCCCCCGCGCCTCCAGCCGGCGCAGCGCCCGCAGCACGTCGCGCCACGGCAAAGAGAAGCTCTCGCGCGCCCAGAGGTCGCGGAAGACGACCCCGTACCTCTGGAGCAGCACCCTGGCTATCGATTCCGCCAGCTCGTCGTAGCCGTCCGGCTCCAGCGCGACGTTCGGCACCACCGCCCAGCGGCCCGCCGGCCCGGAGCCGGTGAAGAAGCCCCCGGCGGCGTAGTTCGGCTCGCTGCTGCGCCGCCGTCCCGAATGCGCCGCCTTCCCGGAGAGCTGACGCAGCCCCTGGAACCCGTCCGCCGTGACCAGCCCCCACGCCACCAGCTCCCGCAACCCCCGCTCGACGTCCGAGCGCAGCCGCCGCGTCCCGTTGACGATCTCGTCGAAGAACAACGCCCCGCGAGCCTGCAACAGCTCCCGAATCTCCGCCGCCGCCCCCGCCTTCGGCCCAGGGGCTGCCTCCGCTACCCCGGGCTCCTGCCTTCCCTGTTGCCTGTTGCTGGTTGCCTGTTGCCCGTCGTACCTCACCGCCGCCAGCAGCGTGTGCAGGTCCGACCGCAGCGTCAGCGACACCGGCGTCGACCGGCTCGCCGATGCCGTCGCCGCCGCCGAGGCCTTGCGTGGCGTCAGGCGCGCCCAGGCGATCTCGCCCGCCAGGCACAGCTCGTCCAGCCACGACGACCGGTAGTCGTTCAGGCGCGATGCCAGCAGCTCGCGCTCCCACGCCCCCGCCGGCGCCTCGAAGCCCTCCAGCCGCGCGATGACCTGGCGCACGCCCTGCTTGCCCGCCAGCTTCGTGTCCGGCATCAGGTGCTGCCAACGCAGCAAGAAGCGCATGAAGTCCTGCTGCGAGACGGGGTCGATCTCCCGCCGCAGCCGGTCCAGCGTGTAGCGATGGATCCGCGCCAGCAGCCGCCGGTCGCAGAACTCGTCCTCTGCGACGCCGGGGCTGAAGCGCCCCCGCAGCACGAAGCCCAGCGACTCGACCTGGCGCAGCCCCCGGTCGATGTCTTCCGCACGCAGCCCCAGCCGCGCCCCGAGACCGGCCGCCGAGACCGGCCCGCCCGCCTCCGTCCACCCCCGGATCAACCGGCTGCGAGCCTCATCCCGATCCTCGACCCGCGCCAGCGCCGCCTCCGGCACCACCATCTCCGGCTCAACCACGCCATCCGGATACAGGAGCCGCACCAGGTTCAGGTTCTCCGCGGCAAGAACCAGCCGACCTGCCCCGCTCGTCCTGAGGCTCTCGTAGGACGAGCCGGCGCTTCGCAGAAGCGTCGCCCCCTCAGCCCGCGCTGCCCCGGCTCCACGTAGGGACGAAGCTTCCGCCTCCCCCTGTTGCCTGTTGCCTGTTGCCTGTTGCTCGATTGTCAGCCGCGCCGCACGCCCCGCCTCGATCAGCTCCTCAAGCCAGGGCTGCCAATCGACCAGCTCGACCGCCGGCACCACCACCAGGCCCAGCAGCGCGTCGTGCGCCTCCTCAGCGTCCCGCGGCTGCGGCCACGCCTCCTCGCGCACGCGGTCGATGGCGTCCTGGTCCAGCGCCCCCAGCTCGCGCGCGTTTTCCGGCAGCGCCCGCCGCAGCGTCACCGCGCGCGTCCGCCGCTCCTCCAAGGGCGCGTCGTCCAGGTACGTGTACGGCTTGCCGCTGAGGATCTCGTGCGCCATCGGCGACGGCTCCAGCGTGTCGATCGCGTGCAGCCGGATCTCCCCCGCCTCCACGCGCTGCAGCACCTCGATCAGCCCGTTGAGGTCCATCGCTTCGTGCAGGCAGTCCAGCACTGTCTGGCGGATCAACGGATGGTCGGGGATCTCCAGCGGCCCGGTCACGTTCTCCTGACAGCCCACCTGCGCCGGGAACACCGCTGCCAGCAGGTCGTCCGCCCGCATACGCTGGATCGGCGGCGGCACCTTGCGCGCCCCTGAGAACCGGGGCACCGCCAGCGCCCTGCCCGCGTCCCAGCGCCAGCGCACCGGGAACACCGGCGCGTACAGCACCGCCTG
>DATDOP010000325.1:0-2816 GCA_035293185.1 Dehalococcoidia bacterium
GTGCGGGGCGAAGCGCAGAAAACGCTCGGTGAGGGAGAGTGCCAGCGACCTGCGCGTGGAGGTGAAGACGATGGCGATGCCGATCGACGAGAAGACGACGGCGAGGACAATCGAGGGGGCGCGGACTTCGGGCGGTATGTCGATGAACAGGGCGAGGGCGAGCAGCATGACGAGCAGCGTGAGGACGTCGAAGACGCGCTCGACGAGGATGGTGGAGAGGGTGCGGGTCAGCGAGAGGCCGCCGATTTCGCTGAGCAGGTAGCCGCGTCCGAGGTCGCCGACCTGGAGAGGCAGCAGGTTGTTGAGGAAGTAAGCAACGTTGAGGGTGCCGAAGAGGTGCCAGATGCGCACGCCGGGCGGGTTGCGCAGGATCAGGCGCCAGCGCAGCGCCTTGATCAGGAAGGTGCCGAGCAAGAGCAATGCGGCGAGCAGGAGCAGGCCGTAATCGGCGCCGCGGATGCGGTCTGAGACCTCCGACCAGTGGACGTCGTGCAGGACGAGATAGAGCGCCAGGGCGCTGATGGCGAGGCCGGCGAGGATCTGGATGCGTCTCAGCGTGGCGGACGTCCTGGCCGGCGTGTACTCGCTCTGGGTGGTGCCTGCATTTCAGGTTCATTCTAAGGTGAGGCCGGGGACTGCGCAGACGGTGAGCCCGGACAGATGCGGAATGTACAATGTCCGGTGGACAAGCCAAATCGTTGGGAGAAGGCAAGCCTCGCTGATGTCTGGAGAACGAATCGCGGTCCTGGGCTGCGGCCACGTGGGCGTCGTCACGGCTGCCTGCCTGGCGAAGCTGGGCCACAGCGTTGCCGGCGTCGACATCGACCCTGAGCTCGTCGCGCGGCTGGGCGACGGGCGCATCCCGTACCTGGAGCCGGGGCTCAGCGAGCTGGTCGCGACGAACCTGAAGGCGGGGCGTCTGCGGTTCACGACCTCGTACGCGGAGGGGTTGGAGGGCGCGGGCTTCGTCTTTCTGTGCGTGAACACGCCCGCGACGCCGACCGGAGCCGCAGACCTGCGCAGCGTGAGGCGCGCCGTGGGGCAGGTGGCGGAGGTGCTGGCGCAATCGAAGTTGCGGCCGCTGATCGTGAACAAGAGCACGTCGCCAATCGGTACCGGCGAAACGATCGACGCGACGCTGGCGCGCAGCTTCGCGCCGGAGAAGAGCCCGGACATCGTCGCCAACCCGGAGTTTCTGCGCGAAGGCCACGGCGTGGAAGACTTCTTCCAGCCGCAGCGCATCGTGATCGGCGCCGAGCGGCGGCAGGACGCCGAGCGCGTGGCGGCGCTGTACAGCGAGATCGACGCGCCGGTTGTGATCACGGACCTGCGCAGCGCCGAGATGATCAAGTACGTCTCCAACGCCTTCCTGGCGACCAAGGTCTCGTTCATCAACGAGATCGCGCGTTTGTGCGAGCAGCTCGAGGTGGATATCGACGTCGTGGCGCACGGTGCGTCGCTGGACCAGCGCATCGGCGGCAGCTATCTGAACCCGGGCATCGGCTACGGCGGCAGCTGTTTGCCGAAGGACGTGGCGGCGTTGTGTCACAGCGGCGACTCGGCCGGCGTGACGATGCGCGTGCTCTCGGCGGTGCAGGAGGTCAACCTGGCGCAGCGCAAGCACGCCGTGAACAGCATTCGCCGCGTGTTGGGACCGCTGGACGCGAAGACAATCGCCGTGTGGGGCGCCAGCTTCAAGGGCGGCAGCGAAGACCTGAGGGAGTCGCCGGCGATTGACGTGATCTCGCTGCTGCGCAACGAAGGCGCGACGGTGAAGGTCTACGACCCGTCGCTGGGGGCGGAGGATTCGCTGCCCTTCGCGGACTTGATCTGCGGGACGCCGCTGGAGTGCGCGCGCAACGCCGACGCCGTCGCCGTGCTGACCGATTGGCCGGAGTTCGCGGGAATCGACCTGGGCGAGGTGGCGCAGGCGATGCGGGGCAAGCTGATCTACGACGGGCGCAACGTCTACGGCCGGGAGCAGGTGGAGGCGGCGGGACTGACGTACTACGGCGTGGGGCGGCGGCCCAGGACGGCGACCAGGGTTGAGACCTAACCCGGGATGACTGCATGCGGATCGTAGTCGCCGGAGGGGCCGGGTTTCTCGGCAGCCATTTGTGCCACGCCCTGCTGAACCAGGGGCACACGGTGGCGTGCATCGACAGCATGATCACGGGACAGCGCAACAACCTGGCCGACCTGATGGGGCGAGACGGCTTCGAGTTTCACGACGGGGACGTCACGAACCCGCCGCGGATCGCGACGGACCTGATCCTGCACCTGGCGTCGCCGGCGAGCCCGGTGCACTACAAGCGCTTCGGCATCGAGACCATGATGGCGAACTCGATCGGGACGCAGCGCCTGCTGGACCTGGCGCGGGCGGAGGGCGCACGCCTCGTCTTCGCTTCGACGTCCGAGGTGTACGGCGACCCGCTGGTACACCCGCAGACCGAGGCGTACTGGGGCAACGTCAACCCGATCGGCACGCGGGCCTGCTACGACGAGTCGAAGCGCTTCGGCGAGGCGCTGACGTACGAGTACCGGCGGCAGTACGGCGTGAACGCGTCGATCGTGCGGATCTTCAACACGTACGGCCCGAACATGAACATCAACGACGGGCGCGTGGTGCCGGCGTTCATCGGCGCGGCGCTGACGGGCAAGCCGATCCCGCTGCACGGCGACGGGGCGCAGAGCCGGTCGTTCTGCTACGTCTCGGACCTGATCGAGGGGCTGGTGCGGGTCGCGACGGACGCTTCGGCGGACGGCGAGGTGTTCAACATCGGCAACCCGCACGAGGTGACGATGCGAGAGCTGGC
>DATDOP010000326.1:0-2211 GCA_035293185.1 Dehalococcoidia bacterium
CCCGACACCGGCGACGCCGGGCTGCGAACCAGGGAGACCGAATGATCGGGGTAAGGGCTCTGCCCATCGCTCTCGTCGTTGCTTTACTCATCGGCTTGAGTTTTGGAGCCAGAGCGATAACGCGCGCCCAGGAGCCAACGCCCCGTGCGACGCCCGAATGGCCGCGCTGCATCCAGGGCTTCGGCGCCCAGGAGGGCGGGCGAACGATCGCCGTCGACGGCTCGGTGCTGGTCACGCTGCCGGCCGGGAGCTTCCAGCTCGTCGTTATGCCGCCGGGGTCGCCAGATTTCGCAATCTGTCACGTACAATCCAGCGCCGTCGTCACGATCTCACGGCGGACGTGCAGCGAATCCAGCCGCACAGCATCGACTCCCGATGGCAACGCCGTCGTTGACCAGATCGTCGTTTCTTGCACGGTCCCTGCGCAACAACCGCCGCAACCGCATTGCCATGCCGGGTTCTATACAACGGGCGCCCGGCGCTTCATCCTCCCTCGCGAGGAGATCTCCGTAGTTCTCCCACCTGGCGACTTCATCATCATCGATCGCATCCGGGGGCCTGGTAGCGTGCTGGTCTGCAAGGTCCAGAGCAATCTTGTCAGTCTCGATTACTCGGTCACCCTCTCAACCGCGGACTGCAGCAAGATCGACGCGGCCTGGCTCGACGCGGCCGGCGAGGTCGGCGTCAACCAGCTCGTCTCGTCATGCCTGGTGATCGGGACACCCGCGGTGACCACGACCCCACCGACCGGCATTCGTCCGCCCGACACCGGCAACGCCGGCCTCGCCCCGTCAGCTGTCCACTAACCACTGAACTCTGGGAACCGCGGCGACACGCATTCGCAACGCCATCGCCACCCCTGTTTATGCGGCCTATCGCGAGCACGCCCTAGCATCTGCACAAGCCCTCGGTTCGGAAGGAGCCGGCCTTGACCTCCCTGCGCCCCCGCTTAATCGGAATGCTCACGCTTTCCTTCACTCTCGCTGCGTTCGCGCTCGCGTTTCTCGCCCTGAATCACGGTGCCCCCGCGCAGGCTCAGGAACCGTCGCCGACGCCAACCGGCACCGGCACCGTCAGTCCCACGACGAGCCCCACACCCACCGGCACGCGTACGGCCACGGACTGCTCCGGCAAGGTCAAAGGCGGTCAGACCGTCCCGGCCTCCGGTGGTACGACCGTGCGTCTCCCCGCGAGCGGCAACTACGACGTCATCACTAACCCACCGGGCACCGGCGACCCCACGTTCACCGTCTGCCACGCCGAAAGCCTGGCTCGCGTAACGATCAACGCTGTCACCTGCCGGGAAGTCAGCGAGTCCGTGCCCAACCAGACCGGCGCCATCCTCATCGCCCAGGTCGTCGAGTCCTGCACGACGGCCGCGGTCGCCGGCGCAACGGCTACGTCGTCTCAAGCGCCCAGCACCATCCAGCCACCCAACACCGGCGAAGCCGGCCTGCGCTAGGAAGCTGAGAGCTGAAGGCTGTCTAATGGAAGAAGCGGCCCTTGTCGCCGTTGTGGCCGTTGTTCGTGGGCTTGGACGGCTTCTCTTTGCCGGCGTTCTCGATCTCGTCCGGCGTGATCGAAGCCAGGATGTGCTCCGCTGACTCGCCGCGGTTGAGGCGCCGCGCCACGGCGATGCTCGCCAGCACGATCAGCGCCGACGACACGACGGCCGTCATGCCGATGAACTTCTGGTAGCGCTTGGTCAGCTCGGGGAACTTGTTGACCACACGGTGCGCCAGGTGCAGCGCGGTCATGGCGCTATGATCCGGCGCCTCGCCCTGGCTGTTAGGCCAACCGCTCTCTTCTTCGTCCGACTCCTGAGCCGGCTCGATTTCCGTCAAAATGGTCCTCCGGGGAACAAACCGCATTCTAGCACACGCCCGCGAGCGACCTGCCTCGTACGATTACGTTGCGGTTACGACTCCTGCGCCCCCAGGAAGCGATAGCCGAACCCACCGATCAACACGAGGCTGGCCGCGACGATCGCGAAAACCGCTGCCGCGCCAAGCTCGTCGATGTCCCCCTCCGCCTGGACGACGGCGTAGATCAGCGTCCCCAGCCCGCCACCCACGAGGCCCAACCGCAGGGCGTCCAGCCTCGCCGCGAGCGCCACGCCGCCTGCCACCGCCACGACGCCGATCACCGTCGCGACCGCAAACACGATGGCGTGGTACTGCTGCAGGTCGTCCAGGTAAGCGTCGTATTCCT
>DATDOP010000327.1:0-4721 GCA_035293185.1 Dehalococcoidia bacterium
CTCGCGTTCAGCGCCGAGCAATGGCGGACCTTCGATGAATGGTGGCCGGAGGGTGAGATTCCGGCCCATCCTGACGTTCACCCGGCGTTTCGTGACTTCAGCACCGACGAGTGGTTTTCCGTCCTCGCGGCGTTCACGGCATCGACCGGCCGCTACTTCTGCTTCCCGCGTGTCTCGCTGACGGTGGCGTGGGGCGACGCGGGCAGCCATTTCGACGCGGCGACGGGTTGGCTGCAGGCGCCGGTGCAGCTACGCAGCGAGGGTTATCGGCTGACGCCGCTGGACGACTCGCTCGCGGTTTACGACTCGTTCTTCGAGTTGCTGCCGGAGCGGCTTCGACTGCTGGCGCCGGAGCTGCCAGACGTTGCGTTCGACGTCGATCTCAACGCCAGCAAAGGGCGCGGCAATCTGCATCACGATCACGTCCTGACCACGCGTCCTGTGAAGCGGGCGATTGCGAGTTTTGGCATGCAGATGCGCCCGCTGGAGCTAAACGTCATACAAGGCGTCTCGGGGAATGGGATCGCGCTGGCGAGAAAGGACGACGTCCTGTGGGACGCCTGGGCAGGGAGGGAGGCGCGGCGCCGGGTATTCGAACACGCCTGGTCGCGCTACCGGGCCAGCAGGCGGAGATCGCTGGGTTTTGTACTGACGAGGTTCATGAAATGGATGCGCGGTATTAAGGAATCATCACAGCTCCGCGAGACTTGAATCGCGCTGCCGGTTGGCAGCGTATTAGAAGTCGATGGAGCGGGCGGGGAGGCGTCACATGGTGGGGGAAGCCGCTAGTCGAACCGTTGCCGCCGCCGGCCTGACTGGTGCCGGGCGTCCGGCAACCCGCCGCGTCGAGCCTGCCCGAGAGCCCCACATCCTGTACGACACCTTTAGACGCGCCATCGACGTCGTGCTCTCGCTGGCGCTGCTGTTAGTCGCTTCGCCCTTGATCCTGGTGGCGTGCCTGGCAATCCTCGTGACCACGCGTCGATCGCCGCTGTTGATTCAGCGAAGGGTTGGCTGGCTGGGGCACGAGTTCTGGATGCTCAAGCTGCGAACCATGCGTGACGAAGGCGAGTCGCGGGCCGGGCTGGCTGCCAAGCCCGCGTACGACGAGCGCGTGACGCCGGTAGGACGGCTGCTGCGACGCACATCGATTGATGAGCTGCCCCAGCTGGTCAACGTGCTCGCGGGCCAGATGACGCTGGTGGGTCCACGGCCGGGACTGCCGGCTGAAGTGTCCGAGTACAGGTCTGCCTGGGTGCGCCGCCTCGCGGTGAAGCCAGGGCTAACCGGGCTCTGGCAGGTTAACGGACGGAGCAGCGTGCCGCCGCGGCGCTGGATGGCGCTGGACCGCGCCTATCTGCAGCGACGTTCCACCAGATTCGACATCCTGATCTTGATACGCACCGTTGCCGCCGTGGTCTCAATGCGCGGAGCCTGGTAGCTTCAATACTCCGGAGGCGATTATTAGGACCGCGATCGTCCACGACTACATCACTCAGCTTGGCGGCGCAGAACGCGTCGCGGGGCTGCTGGCGCGCCGCTACCCTGACGCGTCGCTCTTCACCTCGGTGCACCGGCAAGACCTGGTGCCGCTGGAAGCGGTCGGCGGGCGGGTCTGGCGCACCAGCTTTCTGCAGTGGTGTGTAAGAAGGACAGGTCTCAAGGCGACGCTCCCGCTCTTGCCCGCCGCGGTCGCTTCCCTGCCTACGGCTGAATACGAGCTACTCATTTCCAGCAGCAGCGCCTTCGGCCACCACGCCAGCAAGGGCCCGGGCACACTGCACGTCTGTCTTTGTCACACGCCGCCGCGTTTTCTCTGGCAAAGCAACGTCTACTTCCGTGGCCGGCCGGCACTGAAGCACGCGCTGGCGCCCCTGCTCGCGGTGCTGAGGCGCCTGGACCGCCGGGCTGCGCGGGGCGTCGACGCCTACGTCGCGGTATCGAAGCACGTGGCCGCACGCATCCACCAGACCTACGGCCGCGAGGCGCAGCTGGTGTATCCGCCGGTGAACGTCGCGTCGTTTGCGCCGGTGCGGGAACGGTCGGGGCGTTTCCTGGTTGTGTCGCGCCTGGTGCCCTCGAAGCGCGTCGAGTTAGTCATCGAGGCCGCCAATCGGTCCGGGCTGCCGCTTGACGTTATCGGCGCAGGGCCCGAGATGGCGTCGCTCAGCAGGCTAGCGGGGCGCTCCGTGCGAATGCTGGGCTGGCAGCCCGATCCCACGGTGCGCGAGGCCGTCGCCCGCTGCGAGGCGCTGGTCGTTGCCGGCGAGGAGGACTTCGGCCTGGTCATGGCCGAGGCGCAGGCCAGCGGGCGGCCACCGGTTGCGTTCGCCGCCGGCGGAGCGCTGGAGATCATCGAGGACGGGACGACGGGCTACCTGTTCAGTGAGCAGACGCCGGCCTCGATCGCCGACGCGATGCGCCGCGCCCGCGGCAGCTCCGTGGACGTTGCGAGCCTTGTCGAGTCGGCGAGACGCTTTGATCTGCCGTTGTTCTTCGAACATCTCGAGTCGGCGATCGAGACCGCGCGTGTCCAGCAGACGAGTGGTGTAGCGGCGAGCGAAGCCCTGGTGGTTGAGGCCGGCTCGTGAACCTGCGGCTACTGGCCACGGACGCGATGACGCTGCCGGCGTTGAGCGAACAGCAGCGCGAGGCGCTGCTGGCAACGGTGCGGCTGCTCACGCAGGTGGCGTTTGGGTCGTTGATAGTCCTGAGTCCGTTTCGCGCGCGCTGGGAGCTGGCCGCCCGGCCTGCCGGCAGCGTCTATGGCGATTACACAGACTTTCTGCTGTACTGGAGCGACGTTGCATTCGTCGCGGTGCTGGCGCTATGGGCCTTGAGCCTGCTGATCTCCGGCAAGCGTCCCTGGCTGGGCCCAGCGGTGATTCGTTGGCCCGTGGTGGCGCTTATGGTCGCAACCTGGGCATCGATTCCTTTCTC
This sequence comes from Dehalococcoidia bacterium, assembly GCA_035293185.1. Lineage (GTDB taxonomy): Bacteria > Chloroflexota > Dehalococcoidia > DSTF01 > WHTK01 > WHTK01. Next base: position 2,941 of record DATDOP010000327.1, read on the forward strand.
GGTCGATGCACCGTTGTCGGCGTACAGCGCGCTGCGGTTGACGGCGGCAGTGCTGCTGGGGCTGTACGTCGCGAACGAGGTCAGCCTGCGTCAGCTTGCCCTGCCGCTCGCGGTCATGGTTGGCCTGCAGGCCGTCGTGGGCGTGAGCCAGGCGATCGATCAAGGGTCGGTCGGGCTCTACGGGTTGGGGGAGTACCGGCTGGACGTCAACGCCGGCGGCACCAGCGTAGTGTGGTCGGACGTCGGGCCGCGACAGCTACGCGCTTACGGCCTCACGGACCACCCGAACATCCTCGGTGGGCTGCTGGCGGTGTCCTTGCTGCTGATCGGCGGTGTGGCAGCGCGTGCGCGCAGCGAGTGGACCGCGCTGTTCGGGACGGTCTTCGCGATAGGTTGCGTTGCGCTGGTGCTGACGTTCTCGCGGGGCGCGGGTCTGGCCATGGCCATGGCGCTGGTGCTCGTCTTCGGCTTGCTGGCACTTCGCCGTGACCGGCGGACGTTCATCGGCTGGGCCGGGATCTGCGTCGCCGCGTTCGTGCTTTGTCTGACGCTGGTCAAGCCTTACGGCGATTACCTCAGCATCCGTACCGGCCTGCTGGAAAGCGGCCCGACGAGCAGCACGGAGCAACGAGCGATCAGCGAACGCGAGGCCCTGGCCAAGGCTACGAACGAGATTTTCGTGTCGCGGCCGCTGCTGGGGGTCGGCGCCGGCGGTCTGCCCACCGCCATGAGCGAGCGCTTTCCGGACTTTTCCTACTTCTACCAGCCGGCGCACTTTGCGCTCCTGACCGTGGCGGCGGAAACGGGTCTTGTGGGTGGCATGGCCTACGGCGCGTTGATGGTCGTGCCGTTCTTCCTGCTCTGGTGGCGCCGGAAGGAGCTGACGCCCGACCTGGTCGCCGTTTCGGGCGCGCTGCTGGCGGTCACGCTCATCGGCCTGCTGGACTATTACACGTGGACGCTCGCTCCCGGACGCATTCTATTCTGGCTGGTGCTGGGACTCTGGGTGGCGGAGTATGCGCGCAGATCAGAGGCGCCGGCCGATGCTTGACCTGCTCTTCATCCCGCTGCTGCTGCTCTACTTCGCTGTCCTGACCGCGCTTTTCGTCTATGGGGCGAACTTCTTGCACCTGACCTGGGTAGCGTTGCGCTCAAAGAACGCGCACCCGCCCGGTGTCGTGCCCGACGAGTGGCCGGCAGTCTGTGTCCAGCTGCCGGTGTACAACGAGATGTACGTGGCGCGACGTTTGATCGACGCGACGGCAGCCTTGGACTACCCCCACGAAAAGCTCGAAATCCAGGTGCTGGACGACTCAACCGATGAGACGGTGAGCGTAGTGGAGAGCGCTGTCGAGTACTGGCGCGGTCGAGGCCTTAGCATCCTCCACATCCGGCGCGGCGGCCGCGAGGGTTACAAGGCAGGGGCGCTTGCTCACGGTCTGGAATTGACCACGGCTGAGTACGTGGCGATCTTCGATGCCGACTTTATCCCACGGCAGGATTTCCTCAAGCGAACGGTGCCGATCCTTTACGCCGATGAAGGCCTTTCGTTTGTGCAGACGCGCTGGGGACACACGAACCGTAACCAGTCGTTGTTGACCTTCCTGCAGTCGCTCTCGATCGACGGGCATTTCGCGGTCGAGCAGTATTCGCGTTGGAAGCTGGGCTACTTCTTCAACTTCAACGGCACGGCAGGTGTCTGGCGCCGCGCGGCGATGATCGACGCCGGTGGCTGGCACATGGAGACGCTGACAGAGGACCTGGACCTCTCCGTACGGGCC
>DATDOP010000328.1:0-2440 GCA_035293185.1 Dehalococcoidia bacterium
ACCGCCCAGCCCCCACCCGGCAGCATTCAGGACGGCTCCAGCAACACGATCATCATCGGGGAAACCACGCCTACGCCGGTTTCAGGCAGTGGCGTGACCCCTACCGCTGCAGCGACCGCCGGACCGGTGGTTGTCCCCCCGTCCGTCGAGCTGAACCCGGAGTCATTGAACGGGACGGCGGGCACGTTCGGTGCGGGTGGCGTGCGTATTCAGATCAGGCTGAAGCTGGCAGGCGAGTTCGTGCAGTGCCAGGTAGGCGGCGTGAACTGCGCAACCGTCAATCGCCGCACAGGAACGCGTGGCAGGTGAGCGTTCGGGGTTGAACACCGCGGCAACACCATCGCTGGTCGTGACGGTGAGCGACCGCTGACGGTGCCGGCAACTTCGGCTTATCATCGCGACTGCATGGCCGCGCCAACCGTTGTCGTATTCGATTCCGGGCTCGGCGGCCTTACCGTCTACCGGGAGGCCGTGAAGCTGCGGCCGGACGCGCGCTACGTCTACTGCGCCGACGACGCCTTCTTCCCTTACAGCGACCAGGACGCGACAACGCTGACCGCGCGTGTGCTGGAGGTCATGGCCCGCATCGTCTCGCGCTACAAGCCCGACCTCGTGGTCGTGGCGTGCAACACCGCTTCGACCGTCGTCCTGCCGGAACTGCGCTCGACGTTCGACGTCCCGTTCGTCGGCACCGTACCCGCGATCAAGCCTGCGTGCGCCATCTCCTGCAGCAAGCTGGTCTCTATCCTCGGCACGGAGGCAACCGTGAGGCGCGAGTACACCCAAACGCTGATCCGCGACTTCGCCGGCGACTGCGAGGTCACGCTGGTGGGCTCCGCCAGCCTCGCCGCGATCGCGGAGGCGTCCCTGCGCGGCGAACCCGTGGACGAGGGCTCCATTGTGGCGGAGATCGCCCCCTGCTTCGTCGAGACCGCCGGACGCCGGACCGACGTTGTGGTCCTGGCCTGCACGCACTACCCTCTGCTGCTCGACAGACTGCAGCGCCTCGCGCCCTGGCCGATCGAGTGGCTGGACCCGGCCCCGGCGATCGCACGGCGGGTCGCCGGGCTGCTGGGGGCCGCGCGCGCCGGGGAGACTCCCGGCCCGCCCCTGGCGGACTTTACGTCGGGAAGCCCGCCACTCGAAGTGCTGGTCCGCTTCGGCCTGCGGGTGCAGAGCGCCTAGTGCAGTCGGACGGAGCCCAGTGCCCGCGGCGGCCCTCTATCTCTGCGCTGTGCACTCTGTACTCTGCGCTCGACTGGGGTGACAATTCGTCGCTGAGAACCTATTGACAGGCTGTGCTAAAGTCATAGGTTGCAGCCGATTGACAGCTCAGATTCACCCGCCTATACTAATTGCATCCTGGCCAGATACTACAATTCGCTTCGAATTCCCCCTTCGGACCCAATCCCTAGTTCAGCTTGTCCCGGTTTCTAGAGCCTTCTGAGGAGCATCCGAGAATGACGCTTGCGCGAGATGTTGTGCGGTTTGGCGACTACCTGCCTTCCACCGAGAAGTGGTACTCCAAGATCCCCCAGATCATGGAGATGCCAAACCTGATCAAGGTTCAACTCGACTCCTACGAGTGGTTTGCCCGGGAGGGCCTGCGGGAGCTGCTGGACGAGATCTCCCCGATTCAAGACTTCACGGGCTCCAAGATGGAGCTACGCTTCGGCGAGTACTCCTTCGGCGAGCCGAAGTACTCCGAAGCTGAGTGCCGCGACCGCGACGCTACCTTCGCCGCACCGCTGCGGGTCAAGGTCGAGCTGATCGTCAAGGAGACCGGCGAGGTCAAGGAGCAGGAGTTGTTCATGGGCGACTTCCCGCTCATGACGCCCACCGGCACCTTCATCATCAACGGCGCCGAGCGCGTGGTCGTCTCGCAGCTCGTGCGCTCCCCCGGCGTCTACTTCACGCGCGAGAAGGACCCGACCACCGGACGCGACCTCGCGTTCGCGAAGGTCATCCCCAACCGCGGCGCATGGCTCGAATTCGAGACCTCCAACCGTGACGTCATCTCGGTCAAGGTCGACCGCAAGCGCAAGATCCCCGTAACCACGCTGCTGCGCGCCATCGACAGCGTCGAGGGCGTCAAGGACCAGGAGCTGGGCACCGCCGAGCGCGTGCTGCAGTGGTTCGCGGACGTCGACGTCAACCCAGACCATCACTACCTCTCGACGACCGTCGACAAGGAGACACCCGAGGTCAAGGTCGGCAACAAGCTGCGTGCGCTCGAAGACTTCTATAAGCGCATGCGCCCCGGCGACCCGCCGACGCTGGAGAACGCCCGCACGCTGGTCAACTCGCTGTTCTTCAACCCCAGGCGCTACGACCTGCTCAAGGTGGGCCGTTACAAGATCAACCGCCGCCTCAAGCTGGAGACGGCCATGACGACGCGCACCCTCACGGTCGAGGACATCAAGGGCATCATCGCGGAGCT
>DATDOP010000329.1:0-5670 GCA_035293185.1 Dehalococcoidia bacterium
GATGAGGAAGACGCCGGCGATCTTCTCCAGCGTGGGCATGCGGTCCGCGATCAGGCCGCCGGCGAGGCCGACCGAGGCGCCGATCACGGTGAAGACGACGCCGAAGCCGAGGACGAAGGCGAGGGCGTGCGACATGGTCTCGCGGCGGCCGGCGGGGGCGTCGGCGGCGGTGGTGACGCCGGTGAGGTGCGCCATGTAGGCGGGGACGAGCGGCAGGACGCAGGGCGAGAGGAAGCTGATCACGCCGGCCATGAAAGCGAAGACGATGCCGAAGGGGCCCGTCAGGTAGTCGACCCAGCCCTCGGTGAGCACGTGACGATCTTAGCAAGCCGGAGACCACACACCCAGGTATGTCACACGTCGCGGGGCGCGACGCGAAGATGGGCGGTCAAGCACCAGCCGGGTCGACCATGGGTCGGCCTAGATCATCGAAGACTGTGAGCTCGCAGTCATCCTCTACCTGAGTTATCCGAAAGCCGCTCGTCGACGCATTCCGGACCTCGGTACGCTGAAGGAAATGAAGCGTTGCTCCTCCTTCGCCGAGAGATTCGATAATAGCCGAGTGAGGTTGGTCATCAAAGGCATCACGAAAGCCAATTTGAAACTTGGGCATCGTTCGCTTTCCCCTGCGCAGACTGACCTGGCTGCCAATTGACAACTCAACTATGCGCCTACTTCAGCCGGATAACACTGGCTGCCTCGTTGATTGGCAATAAGCGCGGCCCATCTTCGAAGAAATTCCACTGGAGCTGTTCTATCCTGCATGGCATTGCCACTGCGACCTCCCATCGACCTATCCCCACTACGCGGGCCGACCAGAGGGGACGACTCTGAGAACAGGGCGGAGCAAGCTCAAGAGCGACTGTGTCTACTAGGCTTCCCAAAGAGTGAAGAGTCTGCCCGCTGTGTTTGACTTCTTCCGCAAGCGGCCAGCTCATGGCCAGGTTTATGACTTCGGCGGGGGTGAACAACGGCTCGTGCTGTTGAGCTTCAGTGCCAGCGGCATCCACTTGTCGGTTAGCTTCATCTAGCTGTAGGGCAAGAGCATCCCGTTCCTTCGTCAGCTCATCAGTCTTGCTGCGCCAGTCAAGGTAGAAATAGGAGATGACAGCGAAGGCTACCGCCGTGGCAGTCGCGGCAGCCAAGAACGGAAGTGCTGCGCTGGTCTTCAACGATACTCCTGGCGAGAATTCTACATGCTGTTCCTGGTTGGCATCTTGGCTACGAGCTGCGGACATCTTGGAGGCAAGAGTACTGGGCAAGACGAGAGTCGCTGACCGAGCATAAGTCGCGATACACTGAGGGGGCCGATGCCAACCCCGAAATCGAAGCAGTCGTTCGAAGAGCTGTACCGCCAGCTGGAGGAGAAGGTGTCTCTGCTGGAGCAGGGCGGCCTCAGCCTGGACGACTCGCTGGCGGCCTACGAGGACGCCGTGGGGCTGGCACAACGCTGCCAGAAGATGCTCGACGGTGCGGAGTTGCGGATCACCAAGCTGCGCGAGACGATCGCTTCCGGCGCCGAGTCCTTCGCGGCCGGGGATGAGGGCTTCGGTGCGCTGGATGACGAGGACGAGACGTGAGGCGAGAAGCCTGGAGCACAGGCCGGCCGCCCGGGATACCGAGACCGCAGGTTAAGACATGCGGCATTTGGGCTGGCTGGACCGCGGTTTGAAGCTGCGCGCCGACTTCCACAGCCACAGCAACTACTCGCGCGATTCCGTCATTGGGCCGCAGGCGTTTGTCGATAACTGCGTGCGCAAGGGCGTGAACTGCATCGCCGTGACGGACCACAACGAGATCGAGGGCGCCTTCGTGATCGAGAAGCTGGCGCGTGAGCGGGCCGAGGGCAAGCTCAAGGTCGTAATCGGCGAAGAGGTGAAGACGACGGAGGGGGAGATCATCGGGCTGTTCCTCAAGGAGCTGGTGCAGCGCGGGATGTCGCCGGAGGACACAATCGACGCGATCCATGAGCAGGGCGGCCTGGCGGTGATCCCGCACCCCTACGACATCTTCCGGCGCTCGGTGCTCACCGATGAAGCGATAGAGCGGGTGAAGACGCGCGTGGACGCGATCGAGGGGTTCAACTGCCGCAACATCCTGGCGAGGCACGACCAGAAGGCGCGCGACACCGCAGCCGGCGTCGACAAGCCGATCACGCTGGGCACGGACTCGCATTCACCGTGGGAGCTGGGCAGCGCGTCGCTGGAGATCGACGACTTCGAGACGCCCGAGGAGATGCTGCGTTCGCTGCGCGGCGGGCGCATCGTCGGGCACCGCTCGCTGCCGATGGTGCACTGGATCAGCACCTACGCGAAGATCCGCTGGCGCCTGGGGCTGCGGCCTACGTACGCTTCGCCGCCACGGGCGGTTTCGCGGCATTAAGAGGCTCAGTGTTGCCGGACAAGCGCGGCGGGCAAACGGGCAAACGGGCAAACGGGCAAAGGCGCTTCGCTCAACGGCGACCGTGCGCTTTGCCGCTTTGCCGCTTTGCCGCTTTGCGAGTGGGGTCATGACGATCAAGCTCGCGGTCATGGTCTCAGGCGGCGGCACCACGCTGCAGAACTTTCTCGACCTGATTGCGGCGGGAAAGCTGGACGCTTCAATCGAAGTCGTGATCAGCAGCAATTCTACCGCGTTTGCGCTGGAGCGGGCGCGCATAGCCGGCATCGACACACACGTGGTGCGCCGGGGGGACTTCGAGACGCAGGAGGCGTTCAGCGACGCCGTGACGGCGGTGATCGACCGCTACGGCGTCGACCTGATCCTGGGGGCGGGATACCTGCAGCGTTACCTGTTCCCGCCGCGCTATCAGGGCCGCATGCTCAACGTGCATCCCGGGCTGCTGCCGCAGTACGGCGGGCAGGGGATGTACGGCCACTACGTGCACGAGGCGGTGCTGGCGGCGGGAGAGGCGGAGTCGGGCTGCAGCGTGATCATCACGGACCACGAATACGACCACGGGCCCGTCGTGCTCGAGCGGCGGGTGCCGGTGCTTCCGGGCGACACGCCGGAGACGCTGGCCGCGCGCGTCTTCGAAGCCGAGTGCGAGGCGTACCCGGAGGCGGTGCGCATCGTGGCAGCGCAGCTGGGATCACCGAGACGTGGAATTTGACGGTGTCGGGGGCGATCGCGAGGCGCGAGGCGATTTGCCCGGTCAGGGCATACGGGCATGCGGGGAGATGACGCTACGGGGGCGGTAGGAGGAACTGCGTCGGACCCGAGGCGACACGCCACTCCTGTGGATCATAGGAGAGTTCCGTAGGGCCGCAGTGCCGGCTGATGCTCGTGATGCCGCGCTCGTTGAGAGAAAGCGCGAAGGGCGGGCCGTCGCTGGAGGCGAGATGGAGCGACATGCGCGCGGCGGGGGCCGGCGCGCCGGTTCTGAGCGGGTCTGGCGTGGTGATCGGGACCACGGCAAAGAGGGTTGCGGTTGAGGCGTCCTGGAAACCCAAGACCCACTGGCTGGCTTCGCCGCGACGTGACCAGAGGCCGTGACAGACGCTTCCGGGCAAGCCATCGACGACGGTGCCGGGCGCCTCATCCGGCCGGCATGCCGGTCCGTATTCGCCCTGGCCGAAGGCGGGCCCGAATGGTACGCAGGCAATCGGCGTGAAATCGAACAGAGTCTCCAGGGCGGCGGCATCGCGGGACTGGAGGGCATCGAGGACGGAGTCGACGATTGGGATGCCCGACCGCCGGGCGGCGTCGAAGGTACCGGCCGCGGCCGGCGGAGGCACAAGAGGTGGGAGATATTCGCCCGGTGGGAAGAGCAACGAGGAAGGCGGTGGACTGGGCGCGCAGTCCGACTGTACGACTCCGGTGATACGGGAGTCTTGCTCCACGAGTCCGTAGATCTCCCACCTGTAGGGCGCCTGCCTGACCTGAAGAACGACCAGATGCTCGCCAGCCAGCTCGTAGCCAACTGGCAGGACGGCGATTGCTCGCACGCCGACGACATCGCCAGCAATTGTCGCCAGGAGAGTCTGGATCGACTGACGGGACTTTGTCAGCACGTCCGGTTCGCAAGAGTCACGAAACGGAAGCTGGCTGCCGTCCGCGAGAGACGATTGCAGCCCGGTCACGTCACCAGCCTGCAGCATCGCGATGAGGCGATCGACGCCGGCGTTCCCGGTGCGCACTGACAGCGGGTGGCCAGGTGGCGGCTGCGGTAAGTCTGGTTTCGGCGGGAGAACCAGATACTTTTCGTACTGGTCGGCCGGCGACGGTATGGAGCGGAGCGAGGGCAGCGACGGTGACAGCGAGACAACCGAAAGCACGGCGGAGAAGGTGACGCCTGCCGGCATGTAGCCGCTGAAAATCGAGAGAGCGCGGAACTGCCCATCCTGCAGCGTGGCAATCCACGCCTCCGGGATCGCGCCGCCGGAGTCGATTGCGAGGACGACGTCGACGATCAGTGGCTCCGACTGCAGCACGGCGTAAAGCGACTTTCGCGCCGCCGCAAGCCTCGCCGTCCAGCGCGCCGCAGTGACCTCAAGCGTGTCAGTGGTGTAGCTGCCGGGCGCTTCGGCCTGGATTCGCAGCTCTTCGCGGGCCGTGATGCCGCTGAAGGCGCGGTTCAGCGCGTCGCCATCGTCGTGCAGTAGGGCGTCGATGGCCGCGTCGACCTCGGCGATGCCGGTGCGGCCGTCCGGCGCGAACCGCTCTTCGCCGGGCACGGCCGTTGGCGCGACAGAGGTCTGAGGGTCGCGGTCTCGCGCGTTCATCAAGGCGATGCCGGTGGCCAACAAGAGCACGGCGGCGGCTCCGGCGGCGACGCCAACGCCGGCGAGCTGATGGGCGGTCGATTTGCGCAGGAGCGCGGCGAGGGGCGCCAGCGTGAAAACGCGCCGGGGCTGGCCTCGCCAGGCGGCAGCTTCCTGACGGGTCTGGACGCCGAGCTTGCTGAGGATCTCGGAGACGTGAAACTTGGCGGTGTCCGGGGCGATTGCGAGGCGCGAGGCGATTTGCTCGTTGGTCAGGTCCTGACGCAGGAGGTCGAGGACGTCCCATTCGCGGGGCGTCAGCACGTCCTGGTGGCGTGGGCGGCCGGCCGGCATAGAACGAGGGTATCAAGACCGGGGAACAATTTGCCCACCCGGACATTACATACGGGCATACGGGCATGCGGCGCTATGGGGGCGGTAGGAGGAAGTCTGGGGACTGCTGGTCTGTGAGCCATTCCGGGTGAAAGGCGCCGCAACCGCGGTGCAGGCTGGTGATGCCGTCCGAGCCGACGCTGATCGCGAGGCTGCCGCTGCCGCTGCGTGACAGGATAACGCTCCAGGCGGGTGGGCTGCCCGCCGTCGTCCGGGGGCGTTCGACGACGGCGTAAACCTCGAAGTCCTCACCGATGTTCTTGCGGGTGAGCGAGTCGGCGGAGGTCAGGAAGCCCCCTTCGCAGGCGCCGTACGAGATAGCCGGGATCGGCGTGCCTTCCGCGACACCCGGCGGACAGGGCGGCGGACCGCCGATCTGGGGCCTGCTGCCGCAGGCGACCGGGTGAAAGTCGATGAGGCCGTCGAAGGGAGCCGGGTCGCTCGATTGCAAGGCATCGAGGACGGCGTCGACGATGGGCACGCCGGAACGCCGCGAGGAATCGAAGCGCTCGAGCGTCGGGTCGAGCGGCGGGATCAAGTAGGTGCGCTTGCCGGGCGTCATGCGTTGATCGGA
>DATDOP010000330.1:0-2187 GCA_035293185.1 Dehalococcoidia bacterium
CGCGAGTTCTGCGACATGAAAGGCGACGACCGCCCCGGCTTCCCGGACGGCATGAAGGTGGACGTGGAGGGTAACGTCTACTGCACCGGCCCCGGCGGCATCTGGGTCATCTCCCCGCAGGGCGAGCACATCGGCACGATCCTCACCCAGGCGATCAACATGGCCTGGGGCGACGACGACTGGACGACCCTCTACTTCACCGGCCGCTCGACGCTCAACCGCATCCGCCTCAACGTCCCCGGCATCCCCGTCCCGCGAGGGGACCTCGACTAGGGAGGGCTACTCGAACAGCGCCAGCACCTCGTCCGGCGAGCGCCCGCTGACAACGCCTGCGAGGGCGGTGGTGTTCGCAAAGACACCTGCGTCGGTAACAAGGTAGATGCCAGCCTCGTAGACGGTCTGGTATCGGCCTAGCGCGCGCTGCTCCTCAGATCTTGCCGGGACAAGGAGCAGGATCACATGGTCGCCCGCGTATAGGAGTGGATCGCCTGGAAGCTGCCACAACGTGCCGCCTTGCGAGTCCCATTCCGGACCTCCGCCCTGGAGGATCTCGACTGTTCGGGTCCGAATCCTACCCTTGACCACGCGATCGACCTGGACAGTTGCGAGCGAATGTGTATGACCCAACTCCTTAGCCTCGGCGACGTAGGTGGTAGAGAGAACGTGGCCCTGGATTACGAAAAGGGCCTCTTTCTGAGCCCGTTCCAGAGTCATCGGCCGGTCCCAAGAGTCGATCTCCATCATCTGCAGAGGGAGTTCGCGCGGATCACGGCCCTGGGCTACGAAGTCCCGGACGAAGGCCGCTCTTTGTTCCGTAAGCTCCAGCGCGAATTGGATCGCCGGATCCGACCGGTCCAGGCGGGCCATCCAATCATCGTCCTGCTTCTGTGGAGCGCCCAGCGCTACGAGAGCCGCCACCGTCAGCCCGGAGAGCAGCGCGAGGACACGCAAGGATCGCGGCGGAGCTGTTGCCACGACGAGATTTTACGCCGCGCCCGCAAGTGCAGTGCGGGCTGCTACTTCACTCCGGCTGCGAAGCGCGGGATGACCTCGCGCCCCACCAGCGTCAGCGACCGCACCATGTCGTCCTGGGGGATGCCGCCCCAGTTGCCCTGGAAGATCACCTGACCCACGCCCAGCGCCGCCACCTCCTCGATGTAGCGCGACGCCTCGTCCGGCGTGCAGAACAGGAAACCGGGGTCGTCCCGCTCGCTGCCGATTGGGCCGTGCAGTTTCGGCGTTAGCGGCGCCGCGTTGAACCGCGAGGGCTGCCCCGGCGTCTGGCTCACCTCCGCCACGGTCTTGCGGAACCAGTTGTAGTACGGCCCGGCGATCTCCCACGCCCGCGCCCGCGTCTCCGCGATGTGGGTGATGCGCGAGAGCAGGACGTGGTCGCTGCTGAACGCGTGACTGCCCTCCGCCAGCCCCGACTTGTACGCGTCGATCATCGGTGTGATCGATTCGAACCTCGCGCCGGAGGAGAGCATGAGTCGCAGGCCCAGCCGTCCCACCTTCTTCGCCGATTCCTTATTGCCCGCCCCGGCCCAGACCGGCGGGTGCGGCTTCTGCAACGGTTTCGGTTCCACGGAGACGTCGCCGTAGCGCCAGTAACGGCCCTTGTGGTTCAGCTTCGGCTCGCGCCAGGCCTTGAGGATGACCTCCAGCGCCTCGTCGTAGCGCGCCCTGGACTCGGCGATGTCCAGGCCGAAGCCGTCGAACTCCAGCCACTGGAAGCCGCGCCCCACGCCCAGGTCCAACCTCCCGCCCGACAACAGGTCGACCGTCGACGCCTCTTCCACCAGCCGGACGGGGTCGTGCAACGGGATCACGAGCACCGCCGTGCCCAACCGTATTCGCGTCGTGCGCGCCGCGATGTAGGCCAGCAGCGCCAGAGTCGACGACAGGATGCCGTGCCGCGTCCAGTGGTGCTCGACGAAGAAAGCGGAGTCGAAGCCCGCCTGCTCGGCCAGGATCGTCTGCTCGATCGCGTTCTCGAACTGCGTGCGCTGGTCTGTCGCTTCCGGCCACTGCACGTTCTGGAACAACCCCAGCTTCATATCTTCGCCGTGCGCACGCTGAAGATGTCCGGGATGCTCGCGATCTCGCCGATAGTCCCGAGATCGACGTCGTCGTCCAGTCCCAGCACCATCAGCGCCCGTCCGCGCTCCGTCGCCCGGCCCACGCGCA
>DATDOP010000331.1:0-4688 GCA_035293185.1 Dehalococcoidia bacterium
CGCTTCCCTGCAGGGGCCTTCCGCCCTCGATGATCAGGCTGGGGCTGCTCAACTTCGCTCTTTTGTTCCCCTGCGGGCTTTTCTGCAGGATACGGTAGGCCCAGAGCGGTGGCAACCTTATGTCGGCTGGAGCCGGCGCACATCCGTTGCGCGTCGGGGTTGCTTTGACTGACGCGTTCGGGTGTGGCGTGACACCGGCTCTTGGCTCGCCTCTTCAGCGGGATTTAGGGCAGAGCCCATGTTCAGTCCCGAAACCGCAACACTCCTTTAGCACTCTCTTGTGCGCGTTTTGGCCGGCTTGCCGTACAGTTTATGGGGATGCCAGGCTCCGGATACCTGACCCGTCTGATGCGAAATCGCGTTGCCCTCGCCGGGACGGCCATTGCCATCGTCGCCGCGATCATCGTCGTGGCGGTTGTGGCGCTCGCTTCCGATAGCGAGGACGGCCAAACGGCCGTCGTGCCGACGGCGACGGCATCGCCCGAACCCTCTCCTTCGCCGCAGGCCACGCTGGAGCCTTCGCCGACAGCGATTCCCGTCGTACCCGGCACCAACGCGGGCGACCGCCTGGTGATCGAGAAGGTGAAGATCGACGCGCCGATAACACTCAAGGCGGTCCCGGCCGGTGGCGGGGCGCTGCCTTCGCCCAACGGCCCGGACGACGTCGTCTTCTACGACTTCGCCGCCTTCCCGGGACTGGGCGGCTACCCGGGCTCCGGCGGTCGCATCGTCCTGTCAGGCCACGTGGACTACGGCAGCGGTTACTGCAAGAACGGCACGATGCCACCGCCCTGCACCGCGGTGTTCTGGGACCTGAGCGACCTCAAAGAAGGCGACGTCGTGGAGCTGCGGCTCTCCAACGGGGTGCACAAGTACCGGGTGACGGGCTCCGACAACCTGGGCGCGACCGACCAGACGAAGTGGGATGAGATCTGGAAGGCGGGCAGCGGCGAGACGATCGCGCTGATCACCTGCGGCGGCGACTTCAACCGGGTCACGCGCGAATACGACAAGCGCCACGTGATCTACGGCGAGCTGATCTAGCCCCAACGGACCGCTGAAATGAGTAGGGCGGCCGTGAAGGCCGCCCTTGTATTTCTGCCTCGCGCCGGTTGCGCTAGCGGCGGGACTGGAGGGCGTGGTAGTTGAAGTCGGTGCGGGCCTGAAGGAGGGTCTTGCCGGTCTTGATCGCCTCGCGGATGTGATCTTCGGCGTCCTCGATCTCGCGGGCGGCCGCGACCACTTCGTCGACGCGCTCCTGGGGAATGACGACGATGCCGTCGCCGTCGCCGCAGATCAGGTCGCCGGGCACGACCGCAACTTCGCCGAGCGAGATCCTGGTGTTGTAGGCGTCGGCCATGACGCGGTCCTTGCCGGTGCGCATGTAGGTGCCGCGGCTGAAGATCGGGTAGCCGACCTCGAGGGCGCGGTCGGAGTCGCGGCAGACGCCGTGGATTACGGTGCCGCCGATCTTCTTGAGCGAGCCCATGACGGTGAGGATGTCGCCCCAGACGGTGCAGTCGAGGCGGCCGGCGTTGTCGATGCAGATCACGGCGCCAGCGGGGACGTCGTCGATGTAGTCACCGACGGAGCCACCGTGGATGTCGACGGGCATGTTGTGGATGGTGAAGGCGGGGCCGCAGACGCGGAAGCTGCGGTCGACGGGCTTGATGCCGAGGGCCTGGCCGGGGATGCCGAGACGGTCCATGGCGTCGCTGAGGGCGCTGGTCCCGAGCTTGATGATGTCGGCGTATTTCTGGTCCATGGTTCTCCTCCGGAGACGGGGCTTCTTGCTCCTGAGCCGCTGCGCATCGCTCTCGCGCTGCTCCGCTACTGTATAGAAAAAGTACGTTTGAGGGGACACCCCTCATGCTCCCCGCGCATGGGCTGCGCCCCCACTGCCGGAGATTACCTCACCCCCGCTGCCGCGCGCCCCTCTCCGTCGACAGAGAGGGGCTGTGGACGACGAGGCGTGGTTGTTGAGGGTTGAGAGCGCTTTGGACGATGGGGGATTGCTTCGGCTTTGCGTGGCCTTGCAACGACGGTGGAGGGCGCTACGAATTGAGGCCTTGGGTCAGCGCGAGAGCATCGTCTCGTAGTCGCGGCCCATGACTTCGCTGACGGGGTCGCCGGCGAGGACGGCGTCTTTCATTTTGGCTTCGCGGCCGGCGATCATCTCAGCGGACTGCAGGAGCTCCTCTGCTTTGTCCGCGGCGAGGAAGACTACGCCGGAGCCGTCGGCGAGGACGAGGTCGTTGGGGGTGACGATGAGGTCGCCGACGGTGATCGGCTCGTTGAAGGTCTCTTCGATGATGCGGCCGCGGGCGGTGCGCGGGACCGAAGCGCGCGCGAAGACGGGGAAATCGAGGTCGCGCGATTCGTCGATGTCGCGCACGGCGCCGCCGCAGACGACGCCGGCGAGGCCTCTGGTCTTGGCGGCGGCGGAGAGGATGCCACCCCAGCCGGCTGCGTCGAGGCGGGGGTTTTCGATGACGATGACGTCGCCGGGGTTGGCGGCTTCGATGGCGCCGGTGCAGAGATGGTGGCTCGCGCTGCGGCCGTTGGCGTCGGCGAGCTTGACGGTGACGATGCGGCCGGCGAATTTCGCGGGCGGCGAGGTGGGGAGGATGCCGAGGACGGCGCCGGGCAGGCCGAGACGGTCGCAGGCGTCGGAGACGGCGCAGGTATCGAGTTTGAGGAGGCGTTCGACGAGCTTGTCCACGGTGGGCTCCTTCGGGTGACGGCGGGGGTGGGACGATCCTAACGGGCAAACGGGCAGGCGGGCAAACGGGCAGACGGGCAGACGGGCAAACGGGGCCGAACGGACGGCTGGCGATGGGCCGATCAGGCCTGACGCCGGCGAAGGCAGGTTGCGAGGATGGGCGAGAAGGAGGCGGTATGACGACTGCGATCTTCGAGAGATCAACTCCAGCCATGGGGACGGCACGGATCCAGGCTGCCTGGTTCGCGGCGGGAGCGCTGGTGGCGTTTCTGCTGCCGTTTGTGTTCAGCAGCCTCCTGGACCTGAATCACGACCTGTACTACGCGGTCTACTTCGCCGGCGCGCTCGGTTTTCTGACCTGGTACGTCAAGGCGACGGGCGCCGACGTCGCCGGCATGATGCGTCAGAACTGGCGCTGGAGCGTCGTGCTCGGCGTCCTGGCCGCGGCGTTTGTCGTGTTCAACGTGCTGAACCGGGAGGACTCCACGCCGCGTCCCGGCGGGCTGTACTTCATCTTCGAGATCGGCTGGCGCGGGGTCATCTATGGCGCGATCGACGCTCTGCTGCTGACGGCGTTTCCGGCGCTGGTGGCGTACACGGTGCTGGAAGGCCACGTCGTTACGCCGGCGCGTCGGGGCTTGTTCGCAGGCCTGACGCTGGTGATGGTGCTGGCGATCACGGCGACCTACCACCTGGGCTACGAGCAGTTCCGGGAGGACGGCGTGGGCGCACCGGAGATTGGCAACACGATCATTTCTTTGCCGGCGCTACTGACGATGAACCCTGCCGGTTCGGTGCTGGCGCACGCCTCGATGCACGTGACCGCGGTGACCCACGCTTACGAGACGGACGTCTTCCTGCCGCCGCAGACGGACGCGGACTAGACGCGACGGGCGGGCCGAAAAGGAGCAAGAGATGAACCGCTGGCTAGGGATCGCGTCGCGGGCGCTGGTGGACGACCGGTGCCGACGGCCGCCTGAGAGGGTGCTGTGATCAGGAATGGCGCGGTGACCGCGATCAAGGCGATTCACTCGCTGATCTTCTTGGTGCTGCAGACTTCGATTTGCTACCTGGTGTACAAGGGGTTGCGGGGTGAAACGGACCGGAAGGCCGTGGCGGTGACGGCCGTGGTGGGTGCCGAGTGCGTGATCTACGCCGGCAACCGGTTCCGCTGCCCGCTGACCGCGCTGGCGGAAGACCTGGGGGCCGAGAGCGGATCGGTAACGGACATCTTCCTGCCGAAGTGGCTGGCGGCGAACGTGGCGCGGATCTACTGCCCGCTGTTCGTGCTGGCGCTGTTCCTGCACGGGCGAAACCTGAGGCGCCGTGCCTCCTAGACGTCTCGGAGGTCCGGGAGGGCGGTCACGTCAGCCTGCACCGCGCCGGCCAGGCGCTCCAGCGAGGCCCTAGTTTCCCGGAACAGGCTGGCGGCGTAGGTAACGCGACGGACGCCGAGTTCGGCAACGCGCTGTAGCGAGAGCGGCCCGCCGATGCGCAAGTTCACGTTGATCGGGCCGACCGCGCGCACGAATTCGGAGATGATGGCTTCGCCGCTGAGCAGGATGGGGTAGGTGCAATCGGCGCCGGCCTGACGATACAAGGCGGCCCGTCGCAAACCCTCGGCCGCCTGTTCCTGCAGCGATCCCTGACGATGGATGAAGACGTCGACGCGAGCATTGAGGAAGAGATCGACGCCTGCCGCGCGCGACGCGGCCTTGAGCGCCGCTATGCGCTCCGCCTGAACCTCGGCGTCGATCAGCAGGGCGTCGCCGTGGTGGTCCGTGTCTTCGAAATTGAAGCCCGCCGCGCCGGCTGCGATGAGGCGCTCGACGATTTCGCGCGGCGGTAACTGATAACCGGCCTCGAAATCGACGGTCACCGGCACCGATACGGCGCGGGCAATTCGAGCCGCGGCGGCGAGCATTTCGGACAGCGGCGCGGCTTCGTGGTCGTCGTATCCCAGCGC
>DATDOP010000332.1:0-2064 GCA_035293185.1 Dehalococcoidia bacterium
CACCGCGATGAAGGTCGCAAAGACCACGGAGAGCGTGGCGACGATCAGGCTGTTCCAGAACGACTCCCGCATCAGCGAGAGCTGGAAGAACGAGGCGAAGTGCTGCAGCGTCACGCCGCCCGTGCCGTCGGCGAAGGCGATGTAGACGACGGTGACGAGCGGGACGATCAGGAACAGAAGGAGAAACGCGGCGATCAGTGCCGCGACCGCAGCCTGCGGCCAGGTGAAGCCCGCGGGCATCCGGAAACCGCCGATTAACGCCGATGCACGCATGTCAGCAGCCCGCTATCAGCTATCAGCATTCAGCCCGGCCCGCGACTGTTTCAGGCTGACGGCAGATAGCTGACCGCTGAACGCTGGTTTACTTTGCCATCGCGGCGGCCTGGTTCGCGAGCTCGGCTGCTTTAACGTAGTTCTTGCGCGCCGTGCTGTTCCAGTACTCCTCTAGGCCGGTCAACTGCTTGGTCTTGAGCGCGTCGCGCTTGGTCTGGCTGAAGAGCGTAAGGAACTCCTTATCCCTGGATTTTTCCTGGGAAACGATCGGCGTGTAAACCAGCTCGCGCGCCTCCGCGAGCAGTGTCTGCGCCCGCGCGTTGCGCTTGCCCGCGAGCTTCGCGGCCGCCTCGTTTATCGCCTTGGAGGCCGCGACGAGTTCCCGGTGCCGGAAAGTGACCGTCTGGTCAAATAGCGCGTTGACCACGTAGTAGCGCGATCGCGACAGGTCGGAGTCAAAGTTGACCTTGGGTTTGATTTTGCCGCCAAACGGATTGGGATAGCCCTGCGGCGCCTTGGCGTACACCGAGGGCAGCACCGGGAGCCGGCTGATCCTGGCGTTGAGAAGCAGCAACTGGCCTTCCGGGGAAAGGGCGAAGTTGATGAAGCGCTTGCCGAGCTCGGGATTCCGCGCGTTGGCGATGAGGCCGATGTTCGCCGGCACGATCGCGGTCACGGAGGGGTAGACGAACTCGACCGGGAAGCCCGACGCCTTGGCCGAGAGCCCGAAAAAGTCGATCACGAGGCCGATCCCGAACTGGCCGTTGTTGACGCCGTCGGGCACACCGAAGCTGCGCTCGGTGATCGCCGCCGTGTTGCCGCCGATCATGAGAATCTGCCGCCAGCCCCTGGCCCATCCTTCACCCTGCAGGATAGTCTCGATCGTGAGGTGAGTGGTGCCGGAACGCGAGGGCGAGGAGATCGCCACGTGGCCGTGATAGACAGGTTTCACGAGATCCGCCCATTCCTTCGGATTGGGCAGCTTGTTGGCCTGCATGTAGCGCGTGTTCCACATGAGCCCGTAGCCGGCGAGCGCCTGGCCGTAGTAGAAGCCTTCCGGGTCGTTGATCGGATAGTTGCCGATCTTGGCGGGCACGGCGGGGTTCTTGCCGTCGAACTTCTGGAGCAGGTTCTCGCTCGCCAGCACTTCGAAGGCGTCCGGGGCGGAAGCCCAGAATATGTCGGGCTTCGCGTTGGCCGGCGCTTCGCGCACGTAGGCGATCGACGCCGAGGTGCCGCGGCTCAATACCTCGACCTTGACCCCCGGGTTGCGCGCTTCGAACTCCCTTTTGTAGACCTCGGTGAGGTCCTTCGGGAACGAAGTGACGATGGTGAGCTGCTGCTGGGCAACTGCCGCCGTGGAAAAACAGAACATCGCCAGGGACAGCCAGGTGTGCATCGGGCGCATGGTTTTCCTCCTTCTGGTTATGATAACGACTTCCGCTAGGCCGCGTACCGCAGTACCGCGACGAAGTGGCACGCGGTGCCCAGGACAACGAACAGGTGCCACACGAAATGAAAGTAGCGGATGCGTTCCGCCATGAAAAACACCGCACCCGCCGTGTAAGCGATACCGCCCGCAAGCAACCAGAATAGTCCCCACTCGGGCACCAGAGTCAACACCGGCTCGATCGCGATGAGGACCAGCCAACCCATCGCGAGATACACCCACGTCGAGAACGTCGTGTAGCGGACGCCGCCGAGGGCCTTGAATACCGTGCCCACGACGGCCAGGGCCCACACGAGCCCGAACAGCGTCCAGCCCCAATCGCCGCGCAGCACGCCGAGCGT
>DATDOP010000333.1:0-6058 GCA_035293185.1 Dehalococcoidia bacterium
GCGTGTTGCGCATCGACCCTGGGCAATGCCTCTCGGGCAAGTACGAGGAATCAGTCGACGCCCGGATTCGTCAGTCCGTCAGTCCGGATCGAAGGCTCCTATGCTTCGACCAGCTAGGGCGAACCAGGCTGCGAGGCCGTACCGCATCCCCAACGTGCGCATCGATTCACGCTTTGTCTACACGAATCGACACAATTGATCCCTGCCTCATCCACAGATTGCCTCGCGGTCACATACAATCCTCACATCGGTTGTTTGCAGGGCAAGGTTGGAGGACTCGTCTCAAGACAGCGCAACTGGCTTGCCTGAGCAGATTCGAAGAGACAACTTCTCGGACGATTAGGGCTTCAGGGACTTAAAATCCGCCGTCCGCAAGGACATGTGGGTTCGACCCCCACTCCCGGCACCACAACTTCGCTTCTGCAACCTACGTAAATCGACCTCGGGGCGTTATCCGCCGATGCTGTCCTGTCGCAGCGCTGACAGCAACCTGGTGGCGCGGCACCGGTTCCGGCGTCCTTGGAACTTTGGCTCCGGCAACGTATACTGGATCTGTTAGCACTCTGATGATTGAGTGCCAGCCCCACATCCCAAAGACAAAAGTAACCTGGAGGTGCGGATGCGCATCGGCATGATCGCGCCACTGGAGATTCGTGTGCCGCCAACGGCATACGGCGGGACGGAGTTGATCGTCAGCCTCCTCACTGAGGAGCTCGTCAAGCGCGGTCACGACGTCACCCTCTTCGCCAGCGGCGATTCCCTCACAACGGCCAAACTCGTCCCGGGGTCGGCCACCTTTCTTAGAGGCAGCGGCCGCAACAGCAGCATTCTCACTATGCTCAGCGTCTTGTCCTGCCTCGAGCGCGCCCACGAGTTCGAGGTCATCCACAACCACACCGGCTTCGAGGGGCTCGCCACGGCGAACCTCGTTAACACTCCTGTACTCACCACCCTTCACGGGGGGCTGGACGGTGACTGGCTGTTGCTCTTCGAACGCTACAACGGCTGGTACAACACGATCAGCCACTCAGCCAGGGCGCTGCTGCCCGAAACGGACAACTTCGCCGGCGTCATCTACAACGCCATCGACCACGAGACCTACCCCTTCAACCCCGGCCGCCGCGAGGACTACCTGCTCTTCCTCAGCCGGATCAGCCCTGAAAAGGGGACCCACCTCGCGATTGAGGTCGCGCGCCGGCTCGGCCGCAGGTTGATCATCGCCGGCAACGTGGACAGCGTCGACGAACACTACTTCAAGACTCAGGTCGAACCCGAGGTCGACGGCCGCCTCATCCAGTACGTGGGCGAGGCTGACTACGACACGAAGCGCCGCCTCTTCGCCAACGCGAGTTGTCTGCTGGCGCCGCTCACCTGGGACGAGCCCTTCGGCCTGTTCATGGCCGAAGCCATGGCCTGCGGCACCCCCGTGATCGCCATCCGCCGCGGCTCCGCTCCGGAGCTCGTGCTGCATGGCGAGACCGGATTCGTGGTCGATGACCTGGACGGCATGGTTGAGGCAGTTGGCCGGCTGCACGAAATCAGCCCATACACCTGTCACGAACGAGTCGCCGAAAACTTCAGCGTGGGGCGCATGACTGACGACTACCTCTCGCTTTACCAGCGCATCGCCGGCACGAACCGGGCGTCGCAGCGCAGTTTCGACCAGCCTCTCTTGCCCTTCCTTCGCCCGATTCGACCCGTCCTCCTCGACAATCCCTTCGACGGCACTGCCGGCACCGACACGCACGGCGAAACGGTTGCTCGACAGCGGTCCTGATGCAGCCCGATACCGTCGTCGTTACCGCCGGGACCAGCTTCGTCATCTCCGGCAGCAGCGGCGACATCGATGGCCACTCCGTGCACGGCTTCTACGCCCATGACACACGCTTTCTCTCCGCCTTTCACGTCACCGTCCAGGCCAAACCTCTGGTCGCCAGCGGCAGCGGCTACCTTGATTACTCCGTAGCCAGTTTCTACTCCGTCAACCTGGGCCGCCGCGATCTCCCCGCCGGTTCAATCAGCATCGTGCGTGACCGGCTGGTTGGCTATGGCATGCACGAGGACATCAGCCTCATGAACCACTCGACGGACACCCACAACCTGCGGGTCGACGTCACGTTCGACGTCGATTTCGCTGACGTGTTCGAAGTAAGGCGCGGGGCCTTTCACAAGGCAGGTCACGTAACGCTTGAGGACGCGCCTGACCACCAACTCTGCTTCGCCTACCGGCGCGAGAGCTTCGTACGCAAGACGCTGGTCGCCCTGACCGGTGAGCCGGCGATCGCAGGGCGCGTCGCCACATTCGACATCACAATCGGGCCGAAGCAGGCGTGGAAAACGTGCGTCACGGTCCTGCCCGTGGTGGACGGTCCGCCACGATCCCTGGACTGCGTCGAGCTCGCAGTCGGGCCTCCCTTCAGCGCCCAGCGCATGGGCAAGGAGCAACCCCTCACCGTCCTGGAGCCCCACGATATTCCCGCCCTGGAGGACGTCCCGGAACTGGAATCGGAGGACCCGGACTTGACCGTCGCTTTCGAGGCTGCGGTCGCAGACCTGCGAGCCCTGCGCATGGAGTACCGGCCCGATCAGCCGATCCTCGCTGCCGGGCTCCCCTGGTTCATGGCGGTCTTCGGACGCGACTCCATTATCAGCGCGATCCAGACCAAGCTCCTCGGGCCGGAGCTGATGATCGGCACCCTGCGCACGCTCGCGAGCCTCCAGGCGACCACGCAGGACGACTTCCGCGAGAGCTCTCCTGGCAAGATGCCCCACGAAGTCCGTGTCGGCGAGCTGTCGCTCATGGAGCAGGTACCCCACTCGCGCTACTACGGCACCATCGACGCCACGCCACTGTTCCTCCGCCTCCTGCTGGAGGCCTACCAGTGGACCGGCGACGTGGAGCTTGTCCGTTCGCTTCTCCCCGCCGCCCGGGGCGCCGTTGCCTGGATGAATACCTCCGGAGACCTGGATGGCGACGGCTTCCTCGAGTATCGCCGCCGCACAGCCAAGGGCCTGCGCAATCAAGGCTGGAAGGACTCTCACGATTCGATCGCTTTCGCCGACGGGACGATGGCACGGGGCTCAATCGCGCTGGCCGAAGTCCAGGGCTACGCGTACCAGGCCAAGCGCAGCATGGCGTCGCTGCTCCGCCTCACCGGCGAGAAGAAAGAGGCAGCGCGCCTCGACCTGGAGGCAGAGCGGCTCAAGCAGAACTTCCTCGAGGCCTTCTGGATGCCCAGGGAAGGTTTCTTTGCCCTGGCTCTCGATGGCAAGAAGCGCCGCGTCGACGCGGTAGCCTCAAACGCAGGCCATCTGCTTTGGAGCGGCATCCTTGACCAGGAGCACGCCGCCGCGGTTGTCGAGCGGCTGATGTCGCCTGAGATGTTCAGCGGCTGGGGGATTCGCACCCTGTCGACCGAGATGGCGCTGTACAACCCGCTCTCCTACCACAACGGCAGTGTCTGGCCCCACGACAACTCTCTGATTGTCAGGGGAATGGCACGCTACGGCTTTCACGAAGAGGCACGCCAGGTCGCGACGTCGCTCGTTGAAGCGTCTGCACGCTTCCCGAACCATCGGCTGCCGGAGCTATTCGCCGGCTATCCCCGCCGCCAGCACTCTTTCCCGGTCCCTTACCCGGCTGCCAACGTCCCTCAAGCCTGGTCTTCCGGCGCGGTGATCTACATCGTCGAGACGCTGCTTGGAGTGCGGCTCCAGGGCGAGAAGCTGCACACCACGCCCCACGCTGAACGTTGGGCCGGCCTCCGGCTTCGCGGTGTCCCGTTCCGAGGCATGAGTTTGGAGCTCTGACCGCAAAGACAACCCTCCACGCTACCTGACATCGAAGTGAGTCTCAGACAGCAGTTGGAAGTCTGGCCCACCCGAGAACTCGACAGTGCGAATGCCGAGAGGGAGGTTCGCCTGATAAGGCCCAATGCAAGCTCCTATACCCTCAGAGAAGCCGTTCAACACCTGCAGCTGACTTCCGTCTGGCTTGGTGGTGACTATGCTCACGTTCATCGGTTGATTCACCGCGAAGCAATAGAAGACCGTTTCGCCGACCTGGTAGCTCCCGAAATCGTCCTTGCCGGCCGTTACGCAGGCCGCAAGTCCGGATTGAGTGACAGGCGCCTGGTCCAGGCAACCGACCGGAATGGGCGGCGAGACGGAAGCTTGAAGCGAGTTCGCGCAATCTAAAGGCGTGAAGAAGAACATCGTCGGGCTCGCGAACCAACCTGCCGGGGTCAGCGTGTTCACGCGAACGAAGTGCCACGTCCCTGGCGAAAGTCCATCCCAAACGAAGCTAGCCTGCTCGGCTGGCAGTGGACCGGCGCCGAGAAATGTCCCAGGCGCGAAGTCGTTGTTCAACGAGAGGTCTACCCACTGGGCGCCTTGATGGGAGCTCGTCCAGCGCAGGTAAACGCGAACCGTCGCGCCGGGCCGGCATTCGAAGAGAAGATCGGTTGAGAGTTCAGCCGCGGGAAAGTCCGCCTCGGCGGCCCGGGGTGCCGCGACCAGGGCTGTGCTGGCTCCTATTAGGAGCAGCAGTAGACCGCCGGCTGCAGTTGCGAGGTGGGCGCCCTTCATGACGAACGCCTCCTATGGGCTCCGTTGATTCGCTGAGAGACCGGCTGCCATCGCAGACATAAGTCTGTCACTGGTG
This sequence comes from Dehalococcoidia bacterium, assembly GCA_035293185.1. GTDB lineage: Bacteria > Chloroflexota > Dehalococcoidia > DSTF01 > WHTK01 > WHTK01. The sequence continues at coordinate 4,664 of DATDOP010000333.1, forward strand.
GGCTGGCTACCGTGAGACTTATCGATGGACCTCTATAACAAAGCTGTTGCAAGAAACACTGGTACGGCACCGCGTTGCCAATTGCACGACCGAGTCGCAGGAATGACCGCGGCAGCAAAGAGAAGAGGCCGGCTCCCTCTGGTTCCGGCCTCTTCCTTACTTTCGGTTCAGTGCGACGCTAGGGCCGCTTACAACCGGTTACCAGCGGTTGCCGCCACCGCCGCCGCCGCGGCCGCTGCTGTAACCGCCACCATTGCCACGGCTGCCGCCGGAGCCACGCTCTTCGCGGGGCTTGGCCTCGTTCACGGTCAATGTGCGGCCCTGGAGCTCGGTGCCGTTGAGGCCGGCGATTGCTGCCTGGGACTCAGCCTGGCTCGACATCTCGACGAAGCCGAAGCCGCGGGCGCGACCCGTGTCGCGGTCGGTAGCGATTCGAGCCGTCGAGACGGCGCCGTAGGCTGCAAACGCCGCCTGCAAGTCGCTCTCGCTGGTATCGAAGCTCAGGTTTCCAACATAAATGTTCAAGTGTTCTCTTCTCTCACTAGCCCCATCAGGGGCGCTTTCCGGTACCGATGTCGGAGACCAAGGGCGTCAACGAGGTCCGGGAGAGAGACGTAAAACGACTGGGTCCGGAGAATTCGCCTGGCTTAGGTTCTAGTCGGTCAGCAACTCTAAGACTGGCGATGAGGGATGGCAGTCGAAGAAGTACGTGACCCCACTGTAACACGAAGGGCGTGAGTGCGACGCTGCGCCCTGGAGCTCCCCGCGTCGAAAGGCTTCAGGGCAGCGGCAACATCCCTTCACTACCTGTTCGATTGCACGACGCGCAAATAGCGCAGGGTTGAGCCCGACGCTGTCCCTCAGAGTCCAGGACAATAGGTCTGTCTCGAGGGATGAGTGTCGCCGGCACTATCGGCGGCTGGCGGGCAGCACTATGAGGACATCGTGTCACCGCCAGGCACGTGTAGAACCGCGGCTCCCTTACTGGCTTCAACCCCAGACTCTCTCGATAGTAGAGGGCTCGCTCTGGCGGCCTCCTGCCAGCGCAGAGCCAACACCGCCGCCCCTTGCAGCACCACTGCTCCGGCCAGCGGCAAGACGTATGAACCGGCCGCGCTCGCGGCCAGGCCCGCTGTCCATGCCCCTGACGCGCCGGCCACGCTGACCACGATGACGTTGACGCCGCTCAGCGTGCCCAGCCTCGAATCGCCGTAGACCTCAGCCTGGAACAGCCCGTTGAGCGGAGAGAGCATGCCGAGCGACATGCCGCTGACCACCGTGAAGTAGACGGCCAGTGCTGTCGGTGTGAAGCCGGCCACGGCCAGCAGCAACGCCAGCGTCGCGGTCGCGGCCAGCGTGTAGCACATCGCGATCGCGCCGCGGACGCCGAAGCGC
>DATDOP010000334.1:0-10387 GCA_035293185.1 Dehalococcoidia bacterium
GAGTAGGCGCCCCGCAGGGCGTGCACACCGCGGCGGCGCCACAGCGCTTCGTCAATCGCCTCCAGCAACTCCGCGTTGGCCGCAACCAGCGCCTTGAACACACCAAGCGAGGCCTCGACGGGTCGCTGATAGTGAAGACGGCGGGCGTACTCGGCTTCGTCCGCCCAGGGTAGAAGCGGTTCATCTTCGGCGAGGATCCGTCTCAGGCGGACGCCCTCGATCATTTCCGCGTCCGCGAGGTGGTGCACAACCTCGCGCGCCGACCATTGCTGCCCGGCGCGCCTGTCCAGCTCGACCAGCGAAAGCGATGCAACGGCTTCGCTGACGGCGCGGCCGCCATCGCGGTACCGCTCAATCAGGTCGCGGCGTTGCGTAACGTCCAAACGTCAAACCCTAACGTGACGCTGCTGATCGGCGAAAGCTGGTCAGCGCGTGCGATTGTACTCGTAGTCTTCGCGGCTGCCGGGCCCGTCGGCGCGCAGCTCGGCCATCGCCGGATTCGGCGGGCGGCTGGCGTTGACGACGGCGTGTATGTCCAGCGCCGCCTGGTCGGCCCAGAGTTCGAGCAGGCAGAGGTTGTCCGGGTTGTTGCCGCTCTGGAACACCTCGAACTGCTGGCAGCCGGGCTCCCCGCGCACTTCGACGCAACGCTGCTCCATCGCCTTCAGCAGCTCGGCGCCTTTGCCGGGCCGGGCCTGCAGGTTTATGACAAGTCGTACTGGCATGAATCCCTCCTCGTGTTCGAACCCGTCCGCGACAAGTTAACGGCCAGGCGGGCAATCCGGCAATCGGGCAGGTAGAATCGACAGGCCCCGGTATGCAATTCGAGGAGGCAGCGATGAAAGCGGCGGTAATCAACGAATACGGCGACGAGGGCGTCCTCACCTACCAGGACATGCCCGACCCGGCCATCGGCCCGGACGAAGTGCTGATCCGCGTCCGCGCCGCCTCGATCAACCGCGGCGATTTCGGCCGGCGCGCGGGCTTCTTCCAGGCGGGACAGACACCGCTGATCATCGGCTGGGACATCGCCGGCGATATCGTTCAGGCCGGCGCGGACGTGACCAACCTGAGCGCCGGCCAGCGCGTCGTCTCGCAGGTCATGGGCGGCGGTTACGCCGAGCTCGCGGCCGCGCCCGCCAACGCCACCGTGCCAATGCCCGACGGCATCAGCTACGAAGAGGCCGCCAGTCTGCCGGTAGCCTGGCTCACGGCCTGGATAGCGCTCCTGGACACCGCGGCGCTGAAGCCCGGCGAGACTGCCCTGATCCAGTCCGTGAGCAGCGGCGTCGGCATGGCGGGCGTACAGATCGCGAAGCACGTCGGCGGCGCCGGCCTCGTCTTCACGACCGCCGGCAGCGACGAGAAGTGCCGCCGCGGCCTCGAGCTCGGCGCCGACCACGCCATCAACTACTCGACCGGCGATTTCCTCGCCGAGGTGATGGCGAAGACCAACGGACGCGGCGTCGACGTGGCGCTGGACATGATCGGCGGCGAGACGTTCGCCAAAACGCAGCAGGCGCTGGCAGAGGGCGGCCGGCTGGTCTCTGTAGGTCGCGCCGGCGGCAGCGCCGCGGAAGTCGACCAGGCGCTGGCGGAGCGCAAGCACCAGACCGTGACGACAGGCTGGCTGGTGTTCACGATCAAACCCCGCGAGCAGCTGAGCGCCGACCTGGCGAAGATCATGGACACCATCGCCGCCAGGAAGCTCAACGCGCTCGTCGATAGGGTCTTCCCGCTGAGCGAGGCAGCGGCGGCGCATCGCTACATCGCCGGCCGCAATCAGTTCGGCAAGGTGCTGCTGCGGCCGTAGTGTCATCGCCTTCGGAGCGCTGGTTTCGCACCCTCTTCGCGGTCGCGACCATCGCCGTTGCAGCGTTCATCCTCTACCAGTCGACGCGGAGCAACGGCGACCCCACCGTACCGGACCTGACGACGAACGAGGCGTACGCCGGGCACCTGGCGGTGTACGCGGTGCTCGGCTTCTGCGCCCAGACGGCGCTGCTCTCGCGGCGCCTGCAGACCGTGCTCGCCGTGGTCGCTGCCGCGACGCTGTTCGGGGCCTGCATCGAGGTCTATCAGTCGACGCTCGAAGGGCGCGAGGCTTCGGCCTACGACGCGCTGGCGGACCTCGCAGGCGCAGCAATCGGCGCCTTCGTAGCCTTCGCCATCACGCCGCGCTGGCAGCGCTTTCTAGGACAACCCTGAGCGTTCGAACCCTCAGCAGATACATGGCCACGCCGGCGAAGCTGCAGGATTCATCCTCCAGGGTTGTGTCACACCACCTGGCCCCGAAAGACGCCTACGCCTTCACCTGGGACATGATGCTGAGCAGCTGGCCGTCGCAGTCCTTGAGGAAGGCCATCCATTCCTCCGTGCCGTCCTCGTGACGGAAGATCATGTGCGGCGCGTCGGCAAACTCGCCGCCACGGCCCTTCAGCTCGTCGTACGCCGCGTTGATCTCCGCCACGCGAAAGTAGAGGACGCTCTGCTCGCCCGGCTCGGCACGGTCCTTCTCAATCATCAGCCGCGTCCCGCCGCAATCGAAGAAGCAGAGGTCGCCGATCGCGCTCGGAAACGTATACAGGTGGGTCAGGCCGAGCACGTCCCGATACCACGTCTCCGCCTGCTTCACGTCGCGGACGCGTCTCGCAATCTGCCCGATTTCACCGATTTGCAGGCCAGTCACCACTTCAACCTCCGATTTGCTCAGGGCGCTGTCGAACGGGGCGCCGCGCCAGTGACGCAGCGCATCCCGATTCTCCAGGCCCAGCTTGCCGATGGCGTTTTCGATGTGAAACTTGACGGCGTCCAGGCTGATCCCACGGCCGCGGGCGATCAGCCGGTTGCTCATCCCGTGGCGCACGGCGTTCACCACGTCCCATTCGGCGGGCGTCAGCACGTCCGGGTGTCGCGGGCGCCCACGCTTCGTCAAGCTGATCACGGCGCCATGCTAAAAGCTGCGGCGCCGAATTACCCTCCCCCTGCCTGGACTAAAATCGGCGGGTCGTGGACATCATAATTCGCGAAGCAACCACCGCCGACGTGGAAGCCATTGCCCGCATACACGTCGATAGCTGGCGGGCGGCCTACAGGGACATCATCCCGCCTGAGATCATCGAAGGCCGGACGCTGGAGCAGCGCATCCGGCAGTGGCGAGGCATCATCGACGACGCGGGCTCCAACGGCTCGTGGGTTCAAGTCGCCCTCGTTGCCGGCGAGGTCATCGGCTTCGTATCGTCGAAGTCCTCTGGCGATCCCGACAGCGGCGGCGCCGGCGAAGTCTCAGCGATCTACGTCGCACCGCGGCACTGGCGAGGCGGCGCCGGGACGGCGTTGCTCCACGCAGCGCTCGGCGCGTTGCGACGTGCCGGCTTCAGAGAAGCCACGTTGTGGGTACTGGAAGACAACGTCCGGGCGCGCGCGTTCTACGAACGCCGGGGCTGGGCCCCTGACGGCACAGGTCAGGCGCTGGGCAACACCACAATCGTCGAGGTGCGCTACCGCACGAGCCTGCTCGACTAAGGCGCGGCGCTTTGCGCCGAGTTCCCGCGGATCAGCAGCCGCTCGGCGACCAGTACATAGACCTTCCCCCTTACGACTTCGACGGGGAACCGGTCCAGGTCTCGTGGCGCCGGCCCGAAGACGCGGAGGCCGTTAACGTCCCACGTGGCGCCGGAGCACGGGTCGCGGAACCAGCCCCGCTTCGATTGACCATCCTTCGGGTCGGTGAAGACGAAGTTCTCACGCCAGGGAACCGTGCAACCTCGATGCGTACTCTTCCAGGACAGCGCGATGAAGCTGCCGTCCTCCTGCTTGACCAGCCAGAACTTGCCCTCCGGGAACTGGACCGGCGTCCCAACCTGGAACCTGCTCACGGCGCCGGCGTTGATTCGCGTGGTCGGGTTACCGATACCAGTAGCCGGCCAGGCAAAGGCGATGAAGACGGCTAGCAACGCCACCACCACCACCACCGCACCACCCAGCGCGGCGATCGAAGCGTAGACCTTGAGCCGGTCGTGAGGTGAGAGCCAGAAGGCTTCGCGAGGCATGCCGGTTACCTACCAGCGCCAATATCTGCGCCTGCGAGCTAAGGATCAAGTAACCATCCCGTCACATTCGTGTAACACGCTCTTCACCGCGACGAAATAATTCAGTAATCGCGGTGAAACACGGCGCTCCTAGTCTCCCGGTAACCACAGGCAGGAGGCGGGAGCAAAGTGGTGCGGTCAGAGACTCCGGACGACGAGTTGGTTTTCGGCAACGTGCGCGTCAACCTGCGCACTTTTGGCGTCATGGTCAGAGACAAGGCGGTTGACCTCACTTTCTACGAGTTCGAACTGCTGCGACTGCTCTGCCGTGAGGTCGACCGCATCGTCAACTACGACGCCCTCTGTCAGTCGCTCTGGAGCAGCATCGGGCAGAAAGAGCGCCGTCGCCTCAGCGTAGCCATCTGCAGGTTGCGCGCCAAACTCACCGCCTCGTGGCCGTACAGGGTGGAGACCGTCCGCGGACGCGGCTACGGCTTCATCGCAGCTCAGGTTCGCCCCGCGCAGGCTTAGCAGGAGAGGAAGGAAGGACCCAGACATCGATGGAAACGACGGCAAGTAGAAGCTTAGTGGTGAGAGTGCTGGAGAAGCTGGCCGGCATCCGGGCATTGCGCATGACTCTCATGGGCATCGGCGTGATCCTGGTCGGTATGGCGGTCACAAACGGCATTGCGCTCGCGGACGGCGACCCCACCGGTGCCACCTTGATCGAAGAGGACCCCAACCTCGCTGTGAACTTCGCCTGGACGCTCATGGCGGCGTTCCTGGTCTTTTTCATGCAGGCAGGATTCGCCCTGCTGGAAGCCGGGTCCGTGCGCCAAAGGTCAGTGGCCAACGTCCTGACCAAGAACGTCATGGACTTCCTGATGTGCGGCCTTGCCTTCTGGGCATTCGGCTTCGCGATCATGTTCGGCGGCTCTGAGCTACGCTCGGGCCTCGCCGATGGCAACGACCTCTTCGGCTCGTCCGGCTGGTTCCTCTCCGGCGACGCCTACGACGCCGGCACCTTCGAGCTCTGGTTCTTCCAGATGGTCTTCGCCGCCACGGCCGCGACGATCGTCTCCGGGACCATGGCAGAGCGCACCAAGATCAATTCGTACATGGCCTACAGCTTCCTGATCAGCGCGATCATCTACCCCGTCTACGGCCACTGGCAGTGGGGTGGAGGCTGGCTCGCCACCATGGACACGCCCTCCTGGGACTTCGCCGGCTCCGGCGTGGTGCACGCTGTCGGTGGTACGGCAGCGCTGGTCGGCGGCCTCATGCTTGGGCCGCGCATAGGCAAGTTCGGCCCAGACGGAAAGGCACGTTTCATACCCGGTCACAGCATGACGCTGGTCGTGCTAGGCATGCTGATCCTGTTCCTCGGCTGGTTCGGTTTCAACCCCGGCAGTACGCTGGCGGCAACCGACCTGCGTATTTCAGTCATCGCGGTGAACACGTTCCTGGCCGGGATTACCGGCGGACTGGTCGCTTACTACATCCGCTTCATCGAGACAGGTAAGGTGGACATCGCGGCCACTTGCTCCGGCATCGTCGGTGGCCTCGTCGCGATTACGGCGCCATGCGCCTTCGTCGAGTCCTGGGCGGCCGTCGTTATCGGTGCCGCAGCGGGCCCGATTGTCGTCTACGGTTCCCGTTTCCTGGAGAACACCATCAAGCTGGACGACCCGGTCTGGGCCGTGCCCTGTCACATGTTCTGTGGCCTCTGGGGCCTGCTGGCCGTCGGCATCTTTGCAGACGGCACCTACCTGGAGGTTTCGGGCCTCGTCGATGGCAGCGGCGACCAGATTATCTCCCAGCTCATTGCGATGGTTACGGTGGTCCTCTGGACGGCCGTCACTTCTGCCGTCATCTTCGGAGCGATCAAGATGACCATAGGCCTGCGCGTCTCGGCGGAAGACGAAATCGCGGGTGTCGACTACACGGAACACACCCAGATTGCCTATCCGGAAGACCAGCCCGTCTCTGTGGGCTAGTCAGTGAGGTCCGCGCGTAGGCTGCTCTTCTTCCGCGGACCGCTAGAGATGAGGACGGCTTTGCCCCCGGGGGCAAAGCCGTCCTCATCGTTTACCCCGTGCGAGCGCATGTCGCTGACACTCACTCTGCGTAACCTGGATTTAACACGGGGTAATCAGCAGGAAACATGAACGTAACGGGCCGCCAATAGTCTCTAAGTAGTACAAAGGAGGACGAATTTGGAGTTCATTGCAGCCGGTGCCTTCGCAACAATGATTGGTCTGTTCGTAGTCCTGCCTTCGCTCCTCAAGCGGGAAAAATAAACCTCAAGCTCGCGCTCACGCCCCAGTGCGTCTGCCTGGGGCTTTTTGCTTTTCCAGAGGGCTGAATGGAAAGCAACCAAGACATTCTCCTCGTCCTGGCGCTGATCCTGGTCGCGGGCTGGCTCGCCAGCCACGCCGGTCAAAAGCTCGGTATGCCCTCGGCCGTCGGCAAGATCTGCGTCGGTCTCGTGATAGGGCCCGCCGCCCTCGGCTTGGTGTCAGAGAGCGAGACGCTGCACACTTTCTCTGAAATCGGCGTAATCATCCTCATGTTCCTCGCCGGCCTCGAAACCGACATCGCCACGATGCGCCAGGTTTCGGCGTCCGCCTTCGCCGTCGCCACCGGTGGTGTCGTGCTACCGCTGTTGGGCGGGCTCGGCGTCGGCTTCGCCTTCGGCCTGACCACGACGGAGGCCCTGTTCCTCGGTGCCATCCTGACAGCCACCAGCGTCAGTATCTCGGCTCAGACCCTGAAGGAGCTCGGCATCCTGCAGAGCCGCGAGGGCACCACCATCCTCGCCGCTGCCGTCATCGACGACGTCATGGGCGTTGTCGTGCTCGCCTTCGTCTTCGCCTCGACCGGCGGCGGCGATCCCCTCGTCTCGATCGGCCAGATGGCGCTGTTCCTGCCCGGCGCCCTGATCCTCGGCTACTTCCTCAGCGGGCCCGTCTCGGAACGCATGCAGGCGCACCTCTCCACCGAAGCCCAGCTTTCCATAGTCATCGCCGGGGCGCTGGTCTTCGCCTGGAGCTCCGAGGCGATCGGCGGCGTGGCTTCCGTGACCGGCGCCTACATGGCCGGACTGCTGATCGCGCGCACGCAGCTGGTGCACACCGTGAGCTACGGCCTCAACTGGGTGGCTTACGGCTTCTTCGTGCCGCTGTTCTTCGTCGGCATCGGCATGCAAGCCGATTTCGCGAGCTTAGCTTCGACACCCCTGCTCGTCGCCGCGCTCATTGGCGTCGCAATTGCCGCCAAGGTCATCGGCTGCTACGTGGCAGCGCGGCTGACACGCACGGACCACAAGGGCTCGCTGCTCATCGGCGTCGGCATGATGTCCCGCGGCGAAGTTGCGTTGGTCATCGCGTCTGCTGGTCTGGCTACAGGCGCGGTGGGTCCTTCGGTCTTCTCAGCGGCAATCGTCATGACGCTGGTCACGACAATCCTCACGCCGATCCTGCTCAAGCTGATCCACGTCTCCAGCACAGCGACCTTCGACCGCTCACTGCAAGTCGCCCTTGGCTCTGACCCCCTGCCCATCGGCGAGGCCGGCAGCTAGCGGCTCAGCTTCAGCCCTTCGTCAGGATCAGCGATCACACGGCCGCCCGCCGGCGCATTGACGATCTGCATCAGCCGGTTATGGATGTGCAGGACTTCCTCTTCCAGCCAGCCCTCGATCGTCAGCGGCCACGGCTTTTGCTGATTGCCGGCACGGCGCCACTGCTCCTCCGTAAGGGACTCCAGCAGCTCGATATTGGCAAATGAGTTGGCTCGGAAAGCATCGAGTGAGGCCTCAACCGGACGGTTGTAGTGCAGGCGCTCGGCAAAGTGAGACTCGTCGAAGGGGACCAGCACCGGTGTGTTCTCGGCCAGCATCCGGCGCAGGCTGATGCCCTGGTGCATCGACGCGTCCGCCAGGTGGTGGACAACCTGGCGCGCCGGCCACGACTTCGCGTCCGGCCTCACGTCCAGGTCCGCCTCGGAGACGTGGTCAACCGCCACCAGCACAGCGCGCACCGCCATCCGGTAGCGTTCGACTAGCTGCTGACGCCTCTGCGCATCCACGTTCAGGCGATTCTACGGTCTGACGCGTTTAGCTTGAAGTGCCCGGTTGCTCGGGATCCGCTATGAGCCCGGCAGGATCGTTACCTTGATCGGCCGGTCATCCTTGGATATGGCCGTCGCAAACGCATCCGCCACGCGGCTCAGCGGGAACTGGTGCGTCTGCAGGATCTTCAGCTCGCTCTTGTAGTGAGGCAGGATCTTCGTCGACGTGCGGAACTCGGGCCCGTGCTCGCTCGTGCCGAAGAACGCTGAACCCATGATCTTCAGCTCTTTGTGGACCAGCGCCCGCATGTCCAGCGGCGGCGCGATCGAGAACAGGCCCAGCACCACGATGCGCCCGTCTGCTCGGCAGGCTGCGGTCGCCTGCTCCATCGTGTTCGCGTGCCCGCCCACCGTTTCGATCACGACGTCCGGCCCGAAGTCCTGCGCCCACGCGACCACCTCGTCCTCCGGCACGGCTTCGAGGCCCAGCTTCCGGGCTGCCTCTTCCTGAGAGGCATAGCGATAGCTGATCGCCACTCGCTCCGCCGTCCCCCGCGACAGCAGTCCGCTGATCAGCCCCAGGCTGCCTGCGCCCAGGATCAGCACGCGCGTATCCATCTTCAGGTCCGCCAGGTGTACCGCCCGCGTGCAGATCCCGAAGGGCTCGGTCAGAGACGCCTCGATGGGCGTCAGGGACGGGTCGCAGGGGTAGACGTGCATGGCCGGCACGTCGATGAAGTCGGCCAGTCCTCCCGGCACCGACACGCTGACCAGCCCGCCTTTGGTGCACAGCTGCACTTTGCCGATGCGGCAGAACTCGCACTCGCCGCACCACAGCCACGGTTCGACCGCGTAGAGCACGTCCGGCATATCCACCGTCGATTCCATGATCGTCCCTGACATCTCGTGGCCGGGGATGCCGCCTGTACGGATCTTGCCGTCTTTGTAGCCGTGCAGGTCGGAGCCGCAGATGCCGCAGGCGTGTACCTTCAGGCGCATCCAGCCGTCCTTGAGCGGCGGCGGCTCCACGTCCCGCAATACGATGCCCTGTTCCGTCCAAACGCTCTGCAGCATCTCAGCCTCCGGTGTTGGAAGCCGGGGGACACCCCGGACCCCGCTAATGGGGCGTCCGAAGCCTTCGCGGCCGGGACGCCCGGACCTAGTTACTCAGGTTGAGCACGCTGCGCGCGACCTCGCCGCGGCCCAGCGCCGCGAACGCTTCGTTGGCGCCGCTGAGCGGGAACTCCTTCGTGATCAGCTCGTCCAGCATCAGCTTGCCGTCCTGGTACAGCTTGAGCAGTCTCGGGAACTCGATCTGCGGCCGCGCTGAACCGTACATCGAGCCCATGACCATCTTCTCCTGCATCAGCGCCCGCGCGTCGATCGTCACCGGCGTGTTCAGCGGCGCGTGGCCCACCCAGATCGTCACGCCGCGCTTGCGCGTGCACATCACGCTCCACAGGAACGGCTCCGGCACCAGCCCAATCGCCTCGAAGGCGTAGTGCACGCCTTGGCCGCCGGTCAGCTCCATGATCTGCGCCACCGGGTCGCCCCCGGAGGCGTTGACCGTGTCCGTCGCGCCGAACTTCTTCGACATCTCGAGCTTGTTGTCCAGCATGTCGACGGCGATGATTTGGCTCGCGTTGGCGATGCGCGCGCCCTGGATCACGTTGAGGCCGACGCCGCCGCAGCCAAATACCGCAACGGTCGAGCCTGCCTGGACCTTCGCGGTGTTGATCGCCGCGCCGACGCCGGTCGTCACGCCGCAGCCCACCAGCGATGCCTGCGCAAACGGGATCGTCGGGTCAATCGGCACCGCCGCCACTTCAGGGACGAGCGCGTACTCGGCGAAGGTGCCCAGGCTGCCAGCCTTGCCGAATGTCTGATTGCTGCCGTGCTTCACCGCCTTGGTCGAAACCGCGGGCGACTTGGTGCAGAGGACCGGCCAGCCCTTCTGGCACATCTCGCAGATGCCGCAGTTGGTGCGCCACGAGAGGATGACGTGGTCGCCGGCCTTGACGTTGCGCACGCCTTCGCCGACCTGCTCGACGATGCCGGCGCCTTCGTGGCCGAGGATCAGCGGGAACAGCTGCGTGCCCCACTCGCCCTTGAGAATGTGCCAGTCGGAGTGACAGACGCCGCTGGCCATCAGCTTGACCAGGACCTCGCCCGTCGCCGGCTTGGCGAGGTCTACTTCTTCGACGATGACTTGGCCCTGAGGTTCGTACGCGATCGCAGCCTGCATGGTGTTTTGCCTCGGAGAATTCGAATACGGGGAACGCTGCCAG
>DATDOP010000335.1:0-15632 GCA_035293185.1 Dehalococcoidia bacterium
TGCAGCATGCCGGGCAGCTTGAGGTCGTCGACGTAGGTGCTGAGGCCGGTGATCAGCCGTGGGTCTTCGCGCCGGCGTATCGGCTCACCGACGAGTTTCGGGATCTGGCGTGCGGTGGTTGTCATGTCTATCTGCCTCGCAGCGTGGATGCGGCGGACTGTACCGCCTTGACGATGTTGTGGTAGCCCGTACAGCGGCAGTAGTTGCCGCGCAGGCCTTCGCGGATCTCGTGCTCGCTGGGGTCCGGGTTGTCGCGCAGGAGCCCGTACGCGGACATGATCATGCCCGGCGTGCAGTAGCCGCACTGCAGGCCGTGCTCGTCCCAGAACGCTTGCTGCAGCGGATGCAGCACGCCGTCTTTGCGCAGCCCTTCGATGGTCAGAATGTCGGCGCCTTCAGCCTGGACGCCGAACACGGTGCAGGACTTCACCGAGTCACCGTCCATGAACACCGTGCAGGCGCCACACTGGCTGGTATCGCAACCGACGTGCGTGCCGGTGAGCTGCAGGTCCTCCCGCAGCACGTGGACGAGGAGAATGCGCGGCTCCACCTCCACCTCCAGTTTCTTGCCGTTGAGCGTGAATGCGACCTTGCGTTTTGCCATTAGCCCAGCCCTTCTTTCAGTCTTCTTCCGAGTCTCTTAGCTGGAGAGCGTCCTCAACGTTCTTGAGGAACGCCTGGGTGAGCGACTTGGTGGCGGAGGGGAGCAGCCTCTGGCCGACGGCGGCGAGCGGTCCGGAGATTCTCGCCTCGCCACGATAGCGGACGAGCGTGCCGCCGTCAGACGGCTCGAGGTCTACTTCTCCGAGGCCGTGAATCTCGGCGTGGCCGCTACGTGCTTCGACGCGGATCTTGGCATCTGTATACGGGTGCTCCTCGGTGAGCTCCAGCGTCCCCTTATACAGGCCCTTGATCACACCGATGCCAACGCTGGCGGAGCCGGCAAACGCGTTGGGCGCGGTCTGGGCCAGCTCCTTGCAGCCGGGGATCGTCAAGCGCAGCGTGGCTTCGTCGTGGAGCGTCTCCCAGACGACCTCCGGCGGAGCGGGCAGCCAGTGTTCGCCGGTGATGTCCATGCGATGTGGCCTTCGGCAGCGAATAGTGGGACTAGCGGGTGCGCCGCGATTATTCGCTGCACGACCGGCGATGTCAATCTGTGGGAGGAACAAACGGAACCAGGCGAACGAAGGGCACACTTCGCGAAGCGGCCCTTTTCGAGTGTCAGGCGCTACTGTGGCTTGAGCAGGCCCCGGTGCCGCAGCGCGCGCTCCAGGTCATTAGCATGACCGCAGGCTGCTGCCGCCGGACGAACCGGAGCGCTACGCCTTCAGCAGCCCCCGGTGGCGCAGCGCGCGTTCCAGGTCATTAGCATGACGGCAGGCTGCTGCCGCCGGGCGAACCGGAGCGCTACGCCTTCAGCAGCCCCCGGTGGCGCAGCGCGCGTTCGAGGGCGGGCTGCATCTTCATCTCCTGGAACTCGGCGATCGCGAAGTCTAAGTGCTCGATAGCGGCGTCGCGCTCGTCCGGGTAGTGCTCCAACAGCACCTCGGCAAGGCCGAGGCGGGCCAGAGCCTTCTCAGGCCGCAGCCCCATCTCATCACAGATCGTCAAGGCCTCGGCGTACTGCTCGCGCGCCTGCTCAGGTTCGTTGAGGATCCGCGCGCAGTCGCCAAGGATCCGCGGGATGCACTGCGGGCCGAATATGCCGCCGTTCGTCCGCAGCCCGTGACCGCTGTAGTACTGCTGCACTAGGCGGCATCCTGCCGCATGGCCGGCCGCGACGGCAGTGATGGCCAGGGTTAGCACCAAGAACGCCGGCCACTCCTCAGTGCGACGTGAGCTGATCATCCCGACTAGCTGGTCGATTCGTGCAGCTGCGCTAGCCCGGTCAAGGGAGAGTATTCCCACGAGATTTCCGGGCACCCGCTGCAGGGCTTCTGGTGGCTGAGGCAGGTCGCTGTATTCGCCCAGGTAGACTCTCGCCATCACCAGCGCGCCTGCCCGCCACATGTTCGCGAATTCGCCCTGGTCCTCCGTCAATAGCGCCTTGAGCTGCTCGTCCAGCTCCATGAATTCGCTAAAGCGCCCCTGACCGATTAGCACGACAGCCTGAGCAACCAGGTTCAGCAGGTGCAGGTGCGGCGCGCGAGTTCGCGTCGCCAGTTCCGCCAGGCGCGATCGCGCTTCCTCGCTCTCTTTCATGTGCCCCAGAATCAGGAACTGTCCGGACGCCATCATATAGACCTGGCCCAGAATTCCCACCGTCGCGCCTTCCGGCGACCGGTGCAGAAGGTCCAGGTTCAACTCCAATTGCTCGGCTGCGTCGGAGGGACGGTTTAACCCAGTTGCCGCTGCGACATCGGCATGCCAGATCAGACCTGGGTCATTCAGCTTCCGGCTCAGCGCTTGCGCCTTCCTGAACTCCTCTCGGGCTAGCTCCTGCTGCTGGGTCACCCCGAGCCGGTACGCCTTCGCCACATGCAGGTGGACCAACGCCGCAGAGTCCGGCTTTGCATACCGCTCGCCCGCTTCGATCCAGGCAGCGGCTTGCGGCGTTCCGTAGATCGGCACAGCGCCGGTTGCAGACAGCGCGCCAAACCCTTCACGGCACGCCAGCGACGCACGCTCCGCGTCGTTCAGCTCTTCGGCCAACCGCAACGCCTCCGGAGCGATCTTGTCCAGCGTCGCGCGCGAATTCCCCACATAGGTGGTCGCCTGCGCATAAGTCAGCAGCAAGTCGCAGCGCTTCGCTTTGTTGTCGGGGTCGAGTACCTCCTGCGCTCGCAGCGCCTGCTCCAGGTGGCGCACAGCTTCACCGTAGGCGAAGACGCCCAACGCTCGCCTCGCCGCCAGCTCGCCGTAGCGCACGGCTTTTTCCAGGTCGGCTGCCTCTGTGCTCTGGGTGAAGTGCTCGGCCAGCTCGGAAGCGTGCTCTTCGAGGCGGCGGGCATGGATCTCCTCCAACGCCCGGCCCACCTGCTGGTGCAGGCGGATGCGCCGCGGCGCAAAGATCTCCTCGTAGAGCAGCGTGCGGAACATGGCGTGCGTGAACCTGAACGCGACGCCCGCGGTCGACTGCACCTGCTCGACGATCGCGCGCTCCGAAGCTTCCTCCAGCGCCGTATAAAGCTCCTCTTCGCTCAAACCCGCTACTTTCTGCAGCACGTCTAGGCGGAAGTCGCGGCCAATGACGGATGCGATCGTGAGTACGGTGTTTGTCTTGTCGTCGAGGTGGCTAAGGCGGCGCCCGATGACGTCGCGCAGCCCTTCGGGCACGCCGTCACCCGGCGTTTGAGCCACGTAGCGCGCACCTTCACGCACAACGATGCCTTCCTCGACCAGGTAGCGCAGCACTTCCTGCACGAACAGCGGGTTGCCTTCGGTCTGGCGGTGCACGGCCTCCGCCTGCGCCCAGGGCACCTCGTTGCCGCGCAGCGACTCGTACATACGGTGGACTTCGTCGACCGTGAGGCCGCGCAACGGGACGCGCAGGAAGGTGCCTGACCGGCGCAACTCCGCCACTGCGCCTGACAGGGGGTGGGAGCGGTCGACCTCGACGTCTCTATAGGTACCGACGACCACCAGACGCGCGCCCTGCAGGTTCCTCGCCACGTGCTGCAGCAGGTCGAGGGTGCCGCGGTCGGCCCAGTGCAGGTCTTCGAGGATGATGACCAGGGGTTGGACGCTCGCGGCGTTGCGCAGGAAAGACGTCACGGATTGCAGCAGGCGCCAGCGATCGTCCTCCGGGTCGAAAGCGTCGCGCAGGTCTATCGACACACGGTCTCTGACCTCCGAGACGATGCGGGCCACGTCGGCGGCGCCCGAGCCGAGGTCCGTCTTCAGCCCGTCGGGGTCGCGGGCGAGGACGTAGGTGCGCATGGCCTCGACGAACGCGAGGTAGGGCAGAGATAACGAGCCCTCCTCGTAACAGTGGCCGACCAGCGTCCTGCCACCCCTGAGCGAGACGTAGGTCGCGAGCTGCTGGCAGATCGCCGTCTTGCCGATGCCCGGCTCGCCGACGACCATGACCAGCCCGCCCTGGCCCGACATCGCGGCGTCGAAGGCCTGCTGCAGCTGCTTCAGCTCCGCTTCGCGGCCGACGAACACGGTGCGGTAGAGAGGGTCGTTGGTTGAAGGTTGGGGGGTCTCGGACGACGTGCCGGGTAGGGGCGCACGGCCGTGCGGCCCTACGTCCACGGCCCGCAACGCATCGCGTACCTCGCCGGCGGACGCCGGGCGCTTCTGCGGGTCCTTCTCCAGCAGGCGCAGGATCAGCGTCTCCAGCGCTGGCGGGCAGTCGGGGCGGTGCCAGGTCGGCGCAACGGGCGGCGTGTTCAGGTGCTGGCCGATGATCGCGACGCTCTCGTCGCCGACGAAGGGCGGGCGGCCGCAGACCATCTCGTAGAGCATGGCGCCGAGGGCGTAGAGGTCTGAGCGCGGCGTGATCTCGCCGCCCATCGCCTGCTCCGGCGGCATGTAGGAGACGGTCCCGACCATCATCCCGGCCTGTGTCAGCCGTGAGCGGTCGACGGCCACCGCGAGGCCGAAGTCGCCGATCATCGCCCTGCCTTCGCGCGTCAGCCAGGTGTTACCGGGCTTGACGTCGCGGTGGATGATGCCCTTGGCGTGCAGGAACTCGAGGCCCTCGCAGGTGTCGACGCCGATGCGCACCACTTCGTCCAGCGGCAGCTTGTGCTCCTCTGCCTTCTCGATCAGGCCCTCGACGTCGCCGCCTTCGAGCACCGGCAGCACGAGAAACGGCTGGCCGTTCTCCTCGCCGATGTCGTAAACCGTGACGATGTTCGGGTGGTTGCCCAGGCGGCCCATGGCATGCGCCTCGCGCGTGATGCGCTCTCGCGCCGCCTCGTCCAGGCCCTCGGTCTTGATCAGCGCGAACGCCACGTCGCGGTCCAACCGCGCGTCGTGGGCCAGGTATACCTTCTTCTTGCCGCCCTCGCCCAGGAAGCGCCGCACCACGTAGCGTCCGTCCGCGAAAGCGGCGGGCTGTGGCTGCTGGGTGGTTGGTGGGGAAGAGGGCGCCGTTGCCGCCGGCGCCGCAGCATCGGCCGTGGCGGCGCGGAGATAGGTGGCAGCATCGGCGTTTTCAGGGTCGAGGCGCAGGACGGCCTCGGCGCGCGCCTGGACGGCCGGCCAATCGCCGGTCGAGAGCGCTGTCTCTGCCTCGTCAAGCAGGCGGTCGATCTGACGCTGCACTCGTTCGCTGGTCATGGTTCCGCGATCTTGTCGCGGGCGAATCTGCGTGTCAATTCAACGGCGAAAGCGAAGGAACGTCAGCCGGAGGCGGGGCCGGGCTCGCGCGCGTCACCCAGGCCGCGCGCGACGGGCCGGGGCGCGCGGGCGATGCGTTCGGTGTCCAGCTTGCCACGCGGGAAGAACGCCGCCGCCGCCAGGCTCAAGGCGGCCGCCGCGGCGACGAAGAAGAAGACCTCGTGCAGCGACGCCGACAGCGCGTGCTGCATGGCGTCCAGCACCTCGGCCGGCAACGTGGCGCGGTCTTCGGCGGTGAGCAGCGAGTCGGCCTTGCCGTCCGCGGGAGCGCCGGGGATTTGGGCCAGACGTTCCGCCATGCGGCTGTTGAGCAGGGCGCCCATGATTGCGACGCTGATGCTGCCGCCCATCGAGCGGAAGAACTGCGTCGACGCGGTCGCGATGCCACGTTGCTCCCAGTCGACCGAGTTCTGTACCGCAATGACGCAGGCGTTGGTGATGAACCCCATGCCGATGCCCATGAAGAAGCCGGCCACGGACGCGATGTAAATCGACGTCTCGGCGCTGACGAAGAGCATGCCCAGGGAGCCGCCGACGAGCAGCGCCCCGCCCGTGACCGCCGATGGGAAGAAACCGAACCGGATGATCATGCGGCCCGAAGCCATGGCGCCGAAGATCCAGCTGATCGACATCGGGGCGAGGATCAGGCCGGCGCGGGTGGCGGAGCCTTCGTTGACGCCCTGCTCGAACAGCGGCACGTAGGATTGCACGCCGATCGACAGGCCGCCCGCGAGGAAGACGGCCAGGCTGGAGGCGATGATCACGCGGTGCTTGAACAATGACAGCGGAACCATCGGCTCCGGCGCCCGTCTCTCCTGCAGAATGAAGAGGGACATCAGCACGCCGGATACCGCCAACAGCCCGAGTGTCTCCGGCGCCGACCAGCCGAATCGCCGGCCGAACTGCAGCAGCACGAGCAGCAGACTGACCACGGCGCCGGCCAGCAATACCGCGCCGAGGATATCGAGACGGTGCGGACGCCGCTCGTGGTCCTCCTTGTAGAAACGGGTGATCAGGATGATCGTCGAGACGCCGAGCGGCATCGAGACGAAGAAGATCCAGCGCCAGCTGATCTCGTCCGTGACGATGCCGCCAACCAGGGGCCCGGCAAGCGCTGTCACGCCCCAGACGCCGCTGAAGAAGCCCTGCATCTTGGCGCGCTGCTCGATCGAGAAGGTGTCGCCGATGATCGTCATCGTCGCCGGCATGACGGCGCCGGTGCCGAAGCCGACGAGCGCGCGACTGGCGATGAGCATCTCCATGCTCTGAGCCAGCCCGCAGAGCGCGGAGCCGGCCAGGAAGATGCTGACTCCCCAGATCAGGATCGGTTTGCGGCCGTAAAGGTCGGCGAGCTTCCCGTAGACGGGCATCATCACCGTGGCGGTGAGCAGATTGACGGAGAACACCCAGCCGAACAGCTCGAGGCCGCCGAGGCTGCCGACGATCTTCGGCGCCGCGGTGACAACGATCGAGGAGTCAAGCGCGGCGAGCGACACCGCCATCATCAGCGCGATGATCACGGGCAGCAGGCGTGCCTGGGGGCGTGTGTCGGCGTGCGGTAGTTCGGCTGCTGTCATCGCATTACCGGAAATCGCGTGCAGGGTTTCCCGCGAACAAAGATAAATGTTTCTCGAATATTTCGATACTCGCAGGAGTCAGTCTACGTGGCGTGGGACTACGTGACGTGCGCTTCTGCAGGCTTCGAGGGGGCTTTGAGGCCGTAGAGGGCGATGGCGTTTTCGCGCAGGATCTTGCGCCTCTGTGCCGGCGTGATGTCCTTCATCTGCTCCTCGACGATCGCCACCGAATCCGGGAAGGTGCTATCGGGATGCGGGTAGTCGGAAGCCCAGAGGATGTGATCCTCGTTGCAGAATTTGAGCTGGGCCAGCCCCACCGGGTCGTCCTGAAAGGTAACCCAGAAGTTGCGCTTCCAGATTTCGCTCGGCGGCAGCGTGAGGTTGATCCCGCCGCGCTGGTCCCAGTAGGCCTTGTTGTCGAGCAATCGCTGATAGCGGTAGTCCATCTCGTGGACCACCCAGGGCAGCCAGCCCAGGCCGACCTCCGCCAGCATCACGCGCACGCCGGCGTGGCGGTCGAGCACGCCTTCGGCGAGCAGGCCGTGGAATGAATCGAGGAACTGGGTGATGAAGCCTTTGCTGGGCCGGAAGACCATCGAGGGGCGTTCCTGCCCGCCCGCGGACGCACCGGGCGCCGGGCCGCCGCCGCCGACGTGGAAGGAGACGATCATCCCGGTCTCTTCAGCCGCGGACCAGAAGGGCTCCCAGGCGTCGTCGTAGATCGGCGGGTTGGCGCGGCCGATGAGGAAGTTGACCTGCTGCACGCCACCCTTCCTCGCCAGTCTGAACAGCTCGGCCGTGGATGCCGCCACGTCCTCGCCGGACAGCGCGGCGATGCCGTGCAGCCGGGCGGGATCGCAGGCGCAGAACTCGATCAGCCAGTCGTTGTAGGCCTGGTAGATGGCGGTGCGTAGCTCGGGGTCTTCGCAGGCGAAGGCGAGGATCGGACCGAACATGAAGCTCGCTTCGATGTTGTCCCGCGTCATGTCGATCAGGCGGAGGTCGGGGATGGTGGGACGCAGGACGCCGGGTTCGGCGACGCCGCCGCGCTCGAGGGCGGTCTTGAAGTATCGCTGGGGCGCAGGGCCTTTGCGGATGCCACCGGACCAGGGACCCCATGTCTTGCCGTCGCAGACCCAGGTGTAGCTGTCACCGTCCTGGACAACCCGCGGGCCGCGCTCTCGCAGCGCGACAGGCAGGCGCTCCTGCCAGAGGTCAGCCGGGAGGTAGCCGAGGTCGATGTGGTCGTCGACTGAGATCATCCGGTAGTCCATAGATCACCTCCTGGCCGCCCAGTATGCGTTCCGCACCGGGCGTTGGCAATTTCGTCTGCGGCGCTTAGCCCGCGTTGGCGAAGGCCTGCCGTGCCACGCTCGCGGCTCTTAAGGACAGCGGCACGCCGATGTAGAAGTTGAGGTGGAAGCACACCTCTTCGACCTGCTCTTTCGTCAGCCCCAGACGCACGGCGCCGCGGGCGTAGGCGGCAAAGATCGGCTCGACGCCGGCGGTGGCCATCGCTGCGAGCGTGACGAGTACGCGGTCCTGCGGGCTGAGGCCGGGACGGCTCCACACCGAGCCCCAGAGATACTCGAGGACGTAACGGTCGAAGGCCTTTTGGGGCTCGCTGGAGCTTTCGGGCGGGGCCGGCAGGTCGGGGAAGAGGCGCGAGCGCGTGGCCAGTCCACGATCGTACAGAGCCTGCGGGTCCTCTGTGGGGTCGTAGACGCGGGCGGGTTTCACGTTGAGGCCGCGCTGCTTGAAGACCTCATCGGCAACGCTCAGCGCCGTGTTCGTGATCGGTGCGCCGGCGTAGAACAGGAGATGCAGCATGATCTCGACGATCTCCTCCGGCGTCAGACCTACCTCGAGAGCGCTGAGGATGTGTCCGCGCAGGTTTTCGTCGCGTCGCAGCACCGCCAGCGAAGCGATTGTGACGATGCTGCGCTGGCGAGTGCTGAGCAGCGGGCGCGTCCAGAGCACCCCGAAGCAGGCCTCCCGGATCAAGCGCCACTGGTCCACGGCAAGGTCCCGAAACAGGGGACTCACCAGGGGCTCGCCGCCGGCATCGACGCGTCCCAGCTGTTCGAGGACGGGCACGCCGGCCAGGAATCTCTCTTCAAGGCTTGCCATCAGGTACCTCCTAGGGACTGAAGCGGATCTGCAGGGCATCGTAGCAGCGGCACCGTTGGACTCGCCCAGCCCTCTTCGCAGACGGTGTCGGTGCCGAACATCACTCAAGAGAATGACGCGGATGCCCGTAAGCGCTGGGCGAGAGTGAGACTCGCCTGGCCTGGGAAACGCTGGACCGGCAGATGAAGCCGGCCGGGAGTGTCTGTGCCCAGGGAGCGCAAGGAGCAGAAAGACGCCGCGCCGCTGGAAAGCTCGCTTTCAAGAGCGGTCCTGGACAACCTTGGTGACGCGGTGTCTGTCGTCGTCGGGACGACGCGCGTCTACGTCAACGACGCTTACCTGGACCTCTACGGCCTCGATGACCGCTCACAGGCCGTCGGCCGCCGCATCGACGAGCTGGTCTCCGAGGATCAGAAGAGCGCCGTCGTTGCGCGTGCGCTCGCGATGCAGCGGGGAGAGCAGCCGCAGGGCGAACTGTACGAGTATCGAATCAGGAGCCGTAAAGGCCAGGAACGCATCGTCCAGGTGCGTGGTATGCCGGTGGAGTACCTGGGCGAACGGGCCTCCCTGTCGATCCAACGTGACATAACAGATCGAGTCCGGACCGAGCAGAGCCTCAAGGAAGCGCTTTCGCTAAACGCCGCGACTCTGGAATCCACTGCCGATGGCCTGCTCGTGGTCGACCTCGACGGAGGGATCGTCAACTTCAACCGGCGTTTGACGGAGATGTGGGGGCTTTCGGCGAAGGCGCTGCGATCGAAGGCCACGTTGGCGGTCAAGTTCGGGCCCGTGCTGAATCAGCTGAGAGATGCGTCGGCCTTCCTGGATAGAGTGCGGGAGGTCTACGCCGACCCGCTGCTCCCCAGTCTGGACATCCTCGATTTGAAAGACGGCAGGGTGTTTGAACGCTACTCGCTGCCCCACGAGATGAGCGGCAAGGTGATCGGGCGCGTCTGGAGCTTCCGCGACGTCACCGCCCAGCGGCGGCTAGAAGAGGAGCTGCGGCACCAGGCGAACCATGACCCGCTGACCGACCTGCTGAACCGCCGCGGCCTGGCGCAACTGGTCGAAGAGAAATTCGATAACGTTGCCGCCTGTCCGCCGGGCGCCCTGATTCTGCTGGATCTGGACCAGTTCAAGGACGTCAACGACACGTTGGGGCACCTTGCCGGTGACGACATCCTCTGCGAGGTCGTCGACCTGCTGCAAACGCGGCTGCCGGACAACTCGGTCCTGGCCCGCCTCGGTGGCGACGAGTTTGCGCTGGTGGTTTGGGCCGTCAGCCAGGAGCAGGCAGGCGATATCGCCAACTCGCTGCTGGCCACTTTGCAGCAACACGTCTTTCAGGCGGACAGCATGCACAAGCTGGGCCTTACCGCCAGCGTTGGCATCGCGATTGCGCCGCCTCACGGCCGCACCTTCGAGGCGCTGCTATCCCGCGCAGATGTCGCGCTCTATCGGTCGAAGGGTGAAGGGCGCAACCGCAGCAGCGTCTACGAGCCGCTGGATCAGCAAGCGCTGCGTCCCG
This sequence comes from Dehalococcoidia bacterium, assembly GCA_035293185.1. Classification (GTDB taxonomy): domain Bacteria; phylum Chloroflexota; class Dehalococcoidia; order DSTF01; family WHTK01; genus WHTK01. The sequence continues at coordinate 10,525 of DATDOP010000335.1, forward strand.
CGGCCCGGCTGCAGATGCGCTACAACATCCATGAGGCGCTGGAGGCAGACCGGTTGGTCCTCTACGGCCAGCCGATCGTGCGGCTGCGCGACGACCAGGTATCTCGCTACGAGCTGCTCCTGCGCATGATCCTCCCGGACGGCGAGGTGCTGGACGCGGCCGCGTTCATTGGGCTGGCGGAGCATTCGGGGCTGATTCGCAACATCGACAGCCGGGTTGTCGAAAAGTCGATCGGAGTAGCCTCGAGGCTGGGCAGACTGAGTTCTGAGTTGAAGCTGGAAGTGAACCTCTCCGGCAGCGCGTTGACCAATGATGAGCTGCTATCGGAGATCAAGCAGGCGATCAGCGCCAACCAGATCGATCCCGCACGCCTGATCTTCGAAGTGACGGAAACCGAAGCGGTCTCCAACCTCGTGGCCGCACAGCGCTTCATCCGCGAGCTGAAAGACGTCGGCTGCGGCTTCGCGCTGGATGACTTCGGCGTCGGCTTCTCCTCGCTCGCCGAGCTGAAGAACCTGCCCGTCGATTACCTGAAAATCGACGGCAGCTTCGTCTCTCGTATCGAGTCGAGCACTGTGGACCAGAAGCTGGTGCGCGCGATGGTCGGCGTGGCCGAGGCGCTGGAGATGGGCACGATCGCGGAGTTCGTCGGCAGCGCGGCCGCGGTTGAGTGCCTGAAGGAGCTGGGTGTCGGCTACGCGCAGGGCTACCACTTCGGCAAGGCGCAGGACATCGAAGACGTCATCCGCGCCGCCGCCGAAGAGTACGCCGCGTAAGCCGGAGTCTCAAGCCGGGAACGGCCCGGATCCCGCTCCAAGCGGCGCCTCAGGCGTCAAACCGGGGTACTCTCGCTACGTTGCGGTCACCTAGGCACGGACGGGAGTGTGGTCGGAGAGGAACTGCTTCATTCGCGCCGTCGCCACGGCTAGCGGTTCGTCCTGCTTCCAGTCGGGAATGAACTCGGCGTTTGGCAGCAGTCGCGCTATCTCCTCCGCGATGACGAAGGGGTGCGCTTCATCGTTGCCGGCGAGGACGAGACACGGCGTCTGGCAGGACGCCACGAACTCACGGTCGACGCTGTAGCCGAAGTCGGGCCCGTACATGTTCTGGTAGAAGGCATCCAGCACGCGGTCCGTGGCTTCGGGATGGCCGGTCAGCTTCTCCACCCAACCGCTGAAGTTGGCGGAACGCCCCGGCGGCAGCGGGCCGATGCGGCCGATGGGCTGGGCGATGACGGCGCTGACGATGCGCTGCGGTTGCGCCTTGAGCAGGCTCAAGATGAACGGCCCGCCGATGCACTGCCCGTAGAGGTGGCACTGGCCGATCCCCAGGTGGTCGAGCAGGGCGATGTGGTCGGAGGCGTAGGTGTGCCAGCCGTCGGTGTCCCGGATCGGGGCATGCGACTGGCCGCCGGCGTTGCGCTGGTCCATTGCGATCACGCGGAAGTCGGCAGCGAAGACCTGCGTGGGGTCAACCGGCGATGCGGGGCGGTGCCAGAACTCAATCGTCGACATCATGCCGCCGGGGGCGAAGGTCAGGATCGGGAAGCCCTGGCCGTACTCCTCGTAGTAGATCGTGGCGTCTCCGTTTTGAAAGCTCGGCATCTGGCGGTTCCTTTCGTCGGGTTACTGGCAGGCTACGGCGTAGACGTCCCTGACTCCGTCCGGGAGGCGGTGCTCGCTCCAGCTCTTGCCGCCGTCTCGCGTGGTGAACAGCTGGCCGCTGCGGCTGACGCAGTGCACCTCGTCCGGGTCACGCGGGTGCAGCGCGACGGCCATCATCGTCGTTTCGGCTTTGACGCCGCGGTCGAAGCGTGACCAGGTCTCACCCAGGTTGTCGCTGCGATACAGGGAGCCGTCCTCGCTGCGTGCAGCCGGGCTGAGGCAGGCGTAGAGCACGCGCGGGTCCTGCGGTGAGACGCGCACGTCACGGCTGTAGGTCAGCGGTGAGAAGCGGCCGACCTCCATGTCTTGCCAGCTCATGCCGCGGTCGGCGCTGCGGAAGAGGCCCATGCGCACGGCGAGAAAGACGTTGTCGGGGCTGGCGGCGCTAACGCAGAGCGCGTGACCGTCCATCATGCCTTCGATCTCGGTGTCGCTCTGGATCTTGCTCTTGAGGTGGGGACGGCTCGCCAGCTCCACCAGGTCGGCGCTGCAGTCGTCCCAGGTCTCACCGCCGTCGAGGCTGCGCATGACGCCGCCGACTTCGAGCGTGGCGTAGACGTGCTCCGGGTTGGCAGGATCGACCGCGAGTCGCATGACGCGACAGGGGAACGCCATCTTGACTCGCTCCGGCAGCGCCGGCACCGGCAGTCGGCGCCACTTGTCGCCGCCGTCGTCGCTGCGGAAGACGCCCACGGGCGAGGTGCCGGCGTAGAGGATGCGCGGGTCGTTGGGGTGGACCGCGATTGCCCAGACCTGCGTGCCATCGTCCGGGAAGTCGAGGCGCTCCCAGTGGTCGCCGCGGTCGCGGCTGCGATACGGGCCGCGGTGCGTGCCGATGAAGACAGTGTCCGCGTCGCTGGGATGGACGGTGATGGCCTGGACCTGCGTATCCTCCGGCAGCCCGCCGGACAGGCGCTCCCAGCTCTCGCCGGCGGCGGCGATCCGGTAGATGCCGCCGGTCCCTGAGCCTGCCTGCGCGGCGCCGACGTATACGTTCGAACTCCCGTTCACGCTGAGCCTCCTCACGCTGAAAGCAACCGGCTGGGGCGCGAGTTTAGCACGTCTGCGGCACGGTGCGGGACCGCCGCCGCAGCCAGGATCGCTGGTACAGTACGCGCACCTGATTCAGTGCCAGCGAAGGAGAGAAGCGATGCAATACGGCGCCAGCTTCCCGGTCGCCGACTGGGCCGACCCGATTGCATTGCGCGACTACGCGCAGACCATGGACGGCGCCGGCATGGATTACGTCTCGCTCTCCACGCACCTGCTGAGTATGCCGGCCGGCAGCCTGCCCAACGAGCGGCCGCACCACTACGTGGGACCGTACCGCGAGCCGATGGTGCTGTTCTCGTACCTGGCGGGACTGACGCAGCGGGTCAAGTTCCGCACCGCGGTGCTGATCCTGCCGCTCTACCCGACGGCGCTGATCGCCCGGCTGGCAGCCGACGTCTCGATCATCACCGGCGGGCGGTTGGAGCTGGGCGTCGGCATCAGCTGGAACCCGCTGGAGTACGAGGCGCTGGGGCAGGACGTGCACGTGCGCGGCAAACGCATGGTGGAGCAGATCACGCTGCTGCGAAAGCTGTGGACGGAGCCACATCCGACGTTTGAAGGCAGCTGGCATCAGCTGCGCGGCATCGGTCTGGGGCAGCTGCCGCCGCGCATCCCGATCCTGATCGGCGCCGGCACCGAGGAGTATCTGCTGCGGCGCGTCGCCCGCATCGGCGACGGCTGGATACCCCTGACTGACCCCGTGGAGCCGCTGACCCGGCTGCGACGCTACCTCGAAGAGGAAGGGCGCGACTTCTCGGCCTTCCAGGTCAGCGGGCGCCTGATGGCGGGAGAGTACGACCCCAAAGCCTGGGTGGAGCACGTGCGGCGGCTGCACGACGCCGGGATCAACGACATGGAGATGTTCCCGGGTGGCGGGCTGGTGGGCGGGGCGGCCGCGGAGCGCCTGCTCGAAGCGCGCAGGGTCCTGATGGAGGAGTTCGGCTAGCGCCTAGGCTTCGACCAGCGAGATCACGTCGAAGCGCTCGATCGCCTGCGGGCTGACATCGGGACCGCGGTCCTCAATCGCGGCAGCGAGCACGTCTTGTTTGAGATTTGCCTCACTGGTTGCGACGTGCAGGCCGGCGTAGCGGGACGGCTCGTCCATGTCTTGCAGCAGCCTGCTGCCGATTCGGTCCTCGATGGCGTGATAGACGGCGTTCCAGCGGTTGACGAAGGCTGCGGCGTTCCCAGGATCTACCTGCCAGTCGACGATGGCGACTACCGCTGCCGGCGTCATCGAGCCGCGGGCCGTGGCGACGTCGTAGTGCTGCACCGGCAAGCCGGCGTTGCCCGCGTCCTCGCGTTTGAGCCACATGGCAACGGCGGCGAGGCGCGACGGGTCGCCGGCGGAGCGCAGGACCATGGCCCAGCGGAATCCCGCCGCTGAGCGCAAAGCCGCGTGCGTCGTCTCCGCTTCCGCGAGGAGACCGGCCTGATCGCCGGGTGCAACTGTGAGGTGGTGCCGTACGACGTACATGTCTATTGCTCCAGAACGTAGGCGAAGATCAGCGGCGCGACGATCGTCGCGTCGGACTCGATGACGAACCGCGGCGTATCGACGCTGAGCTTGCCCCAGGTGATCTTCTCGTTGGGCACCGCGCCGCTATAAGAGCCGTAGGATGTCGTGCTGTCGGAGATCTGACAGAAGTAGCTCCAGAGGCGCACGTCCTGGTGCAGATCTTGCTGGATCAAAGGCACTACGCAGATGGGGAAGTCGCCGGCGATGCCGCCGCCGATTTGGAAGAAGCCGATCGATTGGTCGCGCGTGTTCGCTTGGTACCACTCGACGAGATTGCCCATCAACTCGAGGCCGGACTTGACGCAGCCATAGTCAACGTCGCCCCGGATGGCCGCGGCCACGAAGATGTTGCCCAGCGTCGAGTCCTCCCAGCCCGGGACGAAGATCGGCAGCTTGCGTTCGCAGGCAGCGAGCATCCAGGAGTCGAGCGGGTCGATTTCGTACAGCTCTTCCAGCTCGCCGCTGTCGATCAGCTGATATATGTACTCGTAAGGGAAGTGGCGCTTGCCCTCCTGCGTGGCCTTGCGCCAGAGCTTGAGCATGCGCCTCTCCAGAACGCGCATGGCTTCTTCCTCCGGGATGCAGGTGTCCGTGACGCGATTCAGGCCGGCGCTGAGCAACTCGAGCTCCTCTCTATCGGAGAGGTTGCGGTAGTTCGGGACGCGCTTGTAGTGCGAGTGCGCCACGAGATTGAAGACGTCCTCTTCGAGGTTGGCGCCGGTGGAGCAGATGCCGTGGACTTTGCCCTGCCGGATCATCTCTGCCAGCGAGAGACCGAGCTCCGCGGTGCTCATGGCGCCCGCGAGCGTGACCAGCATCTTGCCGCCATTCGACAAGTGGTCGACGTAGCCCTGGGCGGCATCGATTACCGT